>JAQUNK010000014.1 GCA_028717645.1 Candidatus Omnitrophota bacterium | reverse complement strand
GTAGGTATCGCATCAATACCCTGGTTACGCATATTGGCAAATGAAGTATCGGTCCTAAAATAAAAAGGCGATGCCCCGATCTGGTAAGCCGGCAGGTTCAAAGACATTTCCGGAAGTTCTTCTACCTGCTCGAAGAATGTTGTAGTGCGCTTACGCACGAAGAAATTGAAACTGGCATTGGGGAAAATATGGTTGTATAAAAGATAGGTCTTCGGCTGTTCGTCTTTTTCAAACTCGCGGTAAAAATAATCCTTCAGGAAATTGGCGCTTGAATCATGCCTTACTTTAGAATCTTTGATCTTATAAAACTCCGCAGTGAGGCGATCATTATCGGTGATCTGCCAGATATGGCGCCAACGCGCCAGGAAGCGGTCGTAACTATCCGAGCCGTCCGGCAAAGGCTTGCTCAGCCGTTCGTTGGTATAATAGAATTTTACATCGCCTTTACCGACGGGCGTATTCTCATAATTGACCTGGAAACCTTCTGAAACGCCCAATTTCGAACGGCCATCAAGCAGGATCCTGGCCTTGACATTATCGGAGATATTGAGCCTGGTAGAAGTGAGGACGTAATATCCCCAATCTTTGTTCTTCCCGGGCTGTATCTGCACCGGTGTATATGCATCTTTCAGGCTATGCGAAAAGGTCGGTATGTAGAATATGGGCATATCGGCCACGTAAAGTGTGATGCCCTTTGCCGTAACTTTATCTTTGGGATAAAATTCCAGTTCTTTGGCGCCTATCCTAAAATGCGGCTTATCGAAACTACAGGTAGTCGCATAGCCGTCTTCGACCTTATACTCGTTATCTCCGATGCGCTTGATACTTGAGCCTTTCCCAAAGATCGGGTCGGATATCAGCCGCGCCTGGATCAACTCTCCGCTATGCGTATTAAAGTTATACATCATGGACTCTGCTTCCACTTCACCTTTTTTATCCACGAGCTTGACCCTGCCCTCAGCCATGCAATCCTTGGTAAGAATATTTACCGTGGCCTTATCACAGATCAATTTCGAATCTTTATAGGTCACCACCACGTGCCCGATAGCGGTCACTTCGCTTTTTATTTGGGAATATTCCAGCTGGTCGCCGTTAACTACGATCGGCTCTTTCTCTTTCTTATCTTGGGCAAAAGAAAAAACCGGCAGGAGAACAAACAAAAGTAGGAATAACAAGGAATAAGGAATGAGTGGTAAACGTTTCATATTTTATTTCGGTATTTTTTTATAATCTTCCAGGAACCTCTGGATGCCGATATCCGTAAGAGGATGCCTGATCAACTGTTCGATTACCGCAAAAGGCACGGTAGCGATGTCGGCGGCGGCGAGTGCTGCGTCCAGGACATGTACGGGATTACGGATACTGGCCACGATGATCTTTGTCTTAAAATTATAATTTTGGTAAATTTTTTTTATTTGCTCGATCAGGTCCATGCCCCTTGTGCTGATATCATCGAGCCGGCCGATAAATGGGCTGATGTAATCGGCGCCTGCCTTGGCCACCAGTAATGCCTGTACCGGTGAAAAGCAAAGCGTAACATTGGTCCTGATACCTTTTTGCGCAAGAACTCTTACTGCAGCCAGCCCGTCTTTGGTCAGAGGTATTTTTATCACGATGTTCGAAGCGATCTTGGAAAGCTCAACTGCCTCATCGATCATACCCTTTGTCTCCAGGGCGATCACTTCAGCGCTTATTGGCCCGTCCAAGAGCCCGGATATTTCCTTTAAGAGTTGTTTGGCCGGTTTATTCTCTTTTGAGATAAGCGTAGGATTAGTGGTTACGCCATCGATCACGCCCCAGGATTTGGCCTGTTTTATTTCGTTAACATTTGCCGTATCAATGAATATTTGCATTATTTATTAAGACCTTCCTTCAAAAGGATCGCCGCTCCGATCAGGCCTGCAGAACTACCCAGCCTTGCCTTTAGGACCTTCACCGATCTTGCCTGCACAGGCATCGAACGCTCTTTTATAGTCTGTATTACAGCACTGAACAAAATCTTTCCTGCGTCAGCTACGCCACCTCCAATGACCATGCGATCAGGATTAATGAGATTGACCACGCCGGCCAAAACAATGCCTAGCTTAATCCCGACATTATACCATAATTCTTTGGCTTTTTTATTACCTTTTTTTGCCAAACTGCTTAATTCTTCAAGGGTTATGTTCCTCTTAAAATATTTTTTTGCGCTCTTTAAAATTTCCTTATTACCGATATATCTTTCCAGGCAGGCCCTGCCTCCACAATTGCAACGCGGCCCCTCTTCATTAAGCGGCATATGCCCGATCTCTCCCGCAGCAAAACCACTGCCACGATATAAATCGCCATTGATGAGCAAACCTGCGCCCACTCCCGTACCCAGGGTAAGGCAAACGGCATTTTTGCTTTTTTTCGCTGCGCCCAGGCGCGCCTCAGCCAGGCACATCAGATTGGCGTCGTTATCAATAAGGACCGGCAACCTGATCATTCTTTCTAAGATCGACTTTAACGCTACGTCCTTCCAACCCGGTATGTTCGGGAAAAAATGTACTTTTCCCGAGCCGTAATCTACCGGTCCGGGTACGCCAATACCAATACCCAAAACTTCCGATCTGCTTATTTTTTCAGCCGAAAGGATTTCCGTAACAGAACTCTTGATCTTAGCGATAAGCTTAAACTTGGTTTTGAGGCGGCCGGTGGGGAAAGATTGCCTGGCTTTTATCCTGAAATTTAAATCCAATAATGCTATTTTCAGGTTTGTCCCGCCCAGATCAATGGCGATAATATATTTCTTTAACATATTGTTACTATATTATATTAATAGCGGCAAGTTTGCAAGCAGAATTCTATTCCTTGTAGACCTTATAGGCGCAGACGCGGTTGCGGCCGGTATTTTTACAGCGGTAAAGCGCCCAGTCTGCCTTATCGGTCAATTCCTGGACATCGCGCGAGTCCTCAGGAAAGCTGGCCACGCCTATGCTGATAGTCACCTGGATGGTCTCATCATAAGCATAGATCTTATGCGCTTCGATTTTAGCGCGGATACGTTCTGCGACCAAGGTGCCGTTTTCTTTAGATGTCTCCGGTAGAAGCATGAGGAATTCTTCTCCCCCATACCTGGATACAAGATCGATATGGCGCAGGTTTTCCTTGATTATCCCGACTACCTCTTTTAATACGGCATCGCCGACTAAGTGGCCGTATTGGTCGTTATATTTTTTAAAATGGTCGATATCCGCCATCAATACGCAAAATTCCAGCTTAAACCTGTTGGAGCGGTCGACCTCCTCGATCAGCCTTTCCGCAGAGTACCTGCGGCTGAGTGCACCGGTAAGGCTGTCGGTAATGGCTAATTCCTGGATTCCTTTATACAATACCGCTCTTCTCACAGCCAAAAGATACTGCTGTGTGAGAATAGAAAATTTTTCTTCATCGGCTTCAGATAAGCCGTTAACCGCCAGGTACCCCAGGTTCTTATTCTCCATATCCAGGGGAATGAGCCGGTATTCAGGGCCGAGAGACTCGAGCTTATCCTGCTTAACGAACTGGCTGTCTTTAAGTTTCACGAACTTTCCGGTCGCATCTTTAAAAACGTTAAAGATCTTATCCTCGTCGAAGAACCTGCACATATCCTTGGTTAATTCATAAAGCGTCTGGGTCTCTTCCACTTCTTTATTCACCCCTTTATTATCCTCGCTTAACTGTTGTATCCTGGCATTGATCCGGCTGAAATCTTTTTTAGTCAGGTCCAAAGACAAAGTGGCCTGTTTGATATTTTCGGAAAAAATATTTTCGATGTAGCGGTAAAGCACAAAGCACAATAAAATGAAATAACCGATCAAGTAGAGCATACCCTGTTTCTTCCTTTTTGCTTGGCCGTGTAGAGCGCCGCGTCCGCTTTCCTCAAGAGATCCTGTTCATCGAGTATTTGGCCAGACAAAGAAGCTACGCCGATGGATGCGGTGATCGCCGTTTCCTTCCTTCTGATCATGAATTTCCTCGCCTCTATCTTTTGCCTCAGCTCTTCGGCCCAGGCCTTTGCCTGTTTTGCGTCTGTACCGGGCAGAAGTATGACGAATTCCTCTCCGCCAAAACGGCAGAGCATGGCATTTTTATTTTCGAAATATTCAGCCAGCAATATGCCGATGTTTTTCAGGATAATATCTCCGGCCAAATGGCCGTATTTATCGTTATATTCCTTGAAATAATCGATATCCATTATCAATAAAGAAAGTTTTAGCGCCTGCCTCGCTGCGCGTTCGAATTCCTCCCTGAAACGTTCCATAAAATACCCTTTTGTGTAAAGAAGTGTCAGGCTGTCGTGAATGGCCAATTCTTTGGTCTTTAAATAAAGCGAGGCGTTCTCCAGGGCCACCGCGCCCAGGTCGCATAACGTGCTTAAGAAAGCAAGGTCTTCCTGCGTGAAGAAATTCGGCTGGGGGCTGTCCAGCCTTAAGATGCCTAAAATACGCTCTTCGCTGGTAAAGGGTGCGGCGACTAAAGAAGCGACAGGGCGCGCGTCTGCGATTTTTAATTTTTCCACGTCAAAGCGGAAATCCTTGTTTATGTCTTCAATAAAAAGGGACTGCACGTGTTTTAATACCCAATGGTCGAAGATATCCCCTTCTTTGGCCTTGATCACGGTAGACTCATGCTCTTTCCTGACGCTGAATAATTTTAACTTGGCTGCGGCCGGGTCAACCAGATAAATACAGGCCACGCCTTTTTTATCGGACACCACATCAAAGGCAATGGAAACCAGCGTATTTACCACATATTCCAGGGAAAGTTCTTTGTTGATCAGCTCGACCATGCTTTTCAGTTCGCGGTAGCGTCCGAGTTTCTTGATCAACTGGGGTTTCAGTTTTTCCGATTGCAACGCGTCATAAGAGGCCTTATTTATTTTTTCTTCCAGGTCCTGGCCTTCCAGGGACAGCGCGCGCAGGCGGCTGAGGTGCATATTGAACAGATATACTGCAGCGATGATGCAGATGAGGAAAAAAAGAAATAAGATCAGCGCTGTGTGGGCAGGGTTTATTTTACGGGTAAGGTATACCGGTATGACTACGTAAAAAGAAAGGAAGACAACGACGGATACGACGATATTAAGCGGGGACAACGCAGGTACTACGTCGCGAGGCTTGTGATTATTAAATAATAGTTTCTTCAGTGTTTTTATCAAAGAAATGCACCTTGCTCATATCAAAAACCAAATCGATATCCTGATTTATCTGCGGCCGGTCGTGAGCGCCTACACGAGCAATAAACGTGTGCTTTCCTGAATTCAAATATAGGTAAACCTCTGAGCCCATCGGCTCAAATACCTCACAATGCACCCTGACAACATTTTCCGGAGGTGCTACAGAAACAAAAAGCTTATCGTAAATATCTTCCGCGCGGATACCAAAAGTAATCTCCCCATCCAGATAAGGCATCAGCTTAGGGAACATCTCTTCGACGATCTTTACCTTTATCCGTGAACCATCGTCGAAATAAAGTTTAGAATCTTTTTTAATAATACGGCCATCCATAAAGTTCATAGGCGGAGAACCGATAAAACTGGCCACGAATTTATTTTTCGGGTGGTCATAAATGTTCATCGGCGTATCTATCTGATGGATCAGCCCGTCTTTCATTACGGCGATCCTATCGCCCATGGTCATAGCTTCCACCTGGTCGTGGGTAACGTAGATCATCGTTGTCTGCAGGCGAATATGCAGTTTATGTATTTCCGTGCGCATCTGTACGCGCAGTTTAGCATCCAGGTTGCTTAAAGGTTCATCGAAAAGAAAAACCAGGGGCTTGCGCACTATAGCCCTTCCTACCGCCACCCTCTGCCGTTCACCGCCCGATAGTTCTGCCGGACGCCGGCCCAATAAATGCCTTATCCCTAAGACGTCTGCCGCTTCGTTGACACGGCGGGTAATTTCCGATTTGGGATATTTTCTCAGCCTTAATCCGAAGGACATGTTCTCAAAAGCGGACATATGCGGATAAAGTGCATAGGTCTGAAAGACCATAGCCACATCGCGGTCCTTTGCCGGAACGTCATTTACTTTTTTGTCAGCGATATAAACATCGCCCTCGGAAGCCTCTTCAAGGCCAGCAATGATCCTTAAGGTAGTAGACTTACCGCACCCCGACGGACCGACTAACACCAAAAATTCTTTGTTCTCAATACCCAAGTTAACGGAGTTTACTACCTTTACCCCGCCCTTATAGGCCTTGGATACATTTTTTAGACTTACCTGCGCCATGCTCTACTCATTTCCTGTTCAAAAACCGTATTCTGTCAACTAAGATACTCAATCAACTCAGACAGGGTCTGCTTCAAGCTCTTACGCTGCACGATCATATCGATCAGTCCGTGTTCGAGCAAAAATTCCGAACGCTGAAAACCCTTGGGTAATTTCTGTTTGATGGTCTGCTCGATTACCCTGGGCCCGGTAAAACCGATCAGGGCATTAGGCTCGGCCACGATGACATCGCCTAACCCGGCAAAAGAGGCCATGACCCCGGCCATCGTAGGGTTGGTCAATACTGAAATATACGGCCCGGCCTTCTGGCAATAATGCGAAATAGCCATGGATGTTTTGGCCATCTGCATCAGGCTGTACATACCTTCGTACATTCTGGCACCTCCGCCGGAACCAGAGACAATGATCAAAGGCAATTTTTCTTCCGTCGCCCGCTCGATACAGCGGGTGATCTTTTCACCAACTACCGAACCCATTGAACCCATGATAAAACGGGAATCCGTAACCGTAAAGGCCGTCCTTTTACTATCCAGCAAGCCCTCCCCGGTTATCGCCGCTTCTTTCATACCGGTGATATTCTGGTCCTGGACTATTTTTTCTGCATAGGTCTTCGGCCCTTTGAATTCCAAAGGGTCCTGCGATAAAAGGTCCTTATCGAATTCCTGGAAGGTCCCTTCATCGATGAGTAATTTTATCCGCTCCGCGGCCTCCAGGACAAAATGGTAATTACACTTGGGGCAGACTTTAAAATTTTCTTCCAAGGTTTTGTTGTAGATGGGCGTACCGCAATCTTCGCATTTGGTCCACAGGCCGTCGGGGATCTCTTTCCTTTTTAACCTGACAATCGTGTATTTTGGTTTACCAAATAGTGCCATCTAAACGTTTAATTTGTTAATTACTAGCCCGGAAATGACCTTGGGATAAAAGAAAGTGGATTTTGAAGGCATGCGCTCATTCAGTTTGGCTATTGCGATCAGATGCTCTATCTTGATGGGATTAAGCAAAAATACGATATCATTCTTATTGGCATCTGCTTCCTCGATCAGCTCTTCCTCGTCGTGCGAAAAGCGTATCCTTTCCTTATCTTCTATATCCATTCCCAGTATCTTCTTTAGGATCAGGGAATTCAGGACGGAGATATCCAACGACCGGTATTCTTTTGGTTTATCCGGATCGGCGACCTTTTCCAATAACTTGATACTTTTAATGCGTAAAAGGTAGAACTTCCCTTCTTTATACATCCCCAGCGTATTCTGCCTCTCGCCGGCCTTCTGCATCAGGAAAAGGAATCTATTCTTATCTTGTATTTCTTCGATATCAAAATATTTCTCAAGTTCCACAACGAAATTTTCCAGGTTAAACCCGCGTGGGCAACGGACCAGGCGGTGTATGGGCAGGATGCTCAGGCCCTTTGTTTCCGTATTGGTAAAATAAGCCATGACGTAATTAAAATCGGCCTCCGGGTCAAGATGGCCCATTTTAACCATCTTGTCGCGGAAATTCATGGCCACTTCATAACGATGGTGGCCGTCGGCAATAAATATCTGCCTATCCTGCATCTGCGAAACTATTTTATCCAGGATATCCTTATCGGTAACTCTCCAGAGCTGATGCCTCACTCCTTCTTTATCTACGATATCGATAAAAGCCGATGAATCATTAAGAAATTTCTCTGCGGTCCTCTGGATTATCCTGGCTATATCCGAAAACAAGACAAAGATGGGGCTGAGGTTGGCCTTTACCGCTTTTAGCAACCTGAGCCTGTCTTCCTTGGGCTCTGTGCGCGTATTTTCATGGGGAAAAATGGTGCTCTTTTCGTTCTCCAGCCTGAGCAGGGCGATAAAACCCAGCCGGCTCTTTTTCTCGCCCTTAATACTGTAGGTCTGGTTATAAAAATATATTGCCGGTTCTTTCTCCTGGACCAAGACGCCTTTATCCAGCCACTCTTTAAAGACCCTGGCGGCGGACTTATACCTATCTTCTTCAGGAGTATCCTTGCTAAGGATCAGGCGAATAAAATTGTGGTGATTCAGTTTATAATACATTTCCTGTGCATCAGGCGAGATAATATCGTAAGGGGGGCAAACTAGCGTGGAAATATCCGGGGTATTCTCAAGGTTGAAAGTTACCGCGGAAAAGGGCTTTATCTTTGCCATTATTTTTTAGTCTTTCTTTGTATGCGGACAACCTGCACAGCCCGAACTGCCGCTGCCGTGGCTATGGCCGCCCTTATTCTTTTTATAATCAGTGGCATAAAATCCCGTACCCTTAAAGATCAGGCCGGAACCCGAACCGATCAACCGCTTGACCTTTCCAGTGCACTTAGGGCATTTGTCTATCGGTTTAGCGGCCATGCTTTGCAAGAGATCGAAATGATGGCCGCATTTTAAACATTCATATTCATAAGTAGGCATTTCATTTACCTCGGTTTAAGACTTATTATTATATAGTAAATATCAAGAAATTCCATATTATATTTACGCAAGATACAATTTTATCTTAGCGAAACGACCGCTTTATTTTATCGGTAAAGCTCTCTCGCCCGGCATCCTCGCCCGTGGTCTTGGCGAATTCTTCCATGAGTCTACGCTGCTCTGAAGTAAGCTTGGCCGGTATCTCAACGATTATTCTCACCAGCTCATCTCCGGGCTCACGTCCATGCACGTCCGGCATACCCCTGCCTTTTAGCCGGAAAACACGATGGCTCTGTGTCCCGGCAGGGATCTTCATTTCTACTTTACCTTCCAAGGTCGGGACTTCCAGTTCTCCGCCCAATACCGCCTTGGCAAGACCAATGGTTTCTTCGATCAAGATATCATTTCCTTGACGGCTGAATATCCTGTGTTCCACTACGTTGATGATCACGTACAGGTCGCCACTTCCGCTGGGGCCGTGTTCTCCTTCGCCCCTGATCCTCAAATGCGAATCTGTATCCACGCCAGCAGGGATCTTCACTTTGATTTTACGTGTTACCTTTACCCTTCCTTCGCCGCGGCATTCAGGGCAAGGCGATTGTATTACCGAACCTTCGCCGTGGCAACGCTGACAGGTTTGGGCGATCTGAAAAAAACCGTTCGAGACGACTGTGCGGCCCGCACCCCGGCACTGCGGACAAGTAGCTTTTTTTGTACCCGGTTTGGCACCTGTACCAGAGCAGGTCGAGCAGGCTTCGTAGCGCGGCACGGTAATTGTTTTTTCCGTGCCGGTAAATGCCTCCTCCAAAGTTATATCTATGGTGATCTGCAGGTCCCGGCCGCGGCGGCCCCGGCTGGAACGCGACCTTCCTCTTGCGCCAAAAATATCAAAGCCTAAATCGCTGAATATTTCATCAAAGAGCCCACTGCCCATTCCATATTCGCCCATATCCTGAAAAATAGAACTGAAGTCTGCGCCCTTAAAAATATCTTCGTAGGCGTACTTCTGGTCGATACCGGAATGCCCATACTGATCATATAAGGCGCGCTTCTGCGAATCCGACAATACGGCATAGGCCTCAGAGATCTCTTTAAATTTCTCTTCCGCCTCTTTTTTCTGCTCCGCAGGCACGCGATCAGGATGATAACGCAGCGCCATCTCGCGGTAGGCCTTTTTTATTTCCTCAAGAGAAGCGCTCTTCTGCACACCCAATATATCGTAATAGTCGCGCTTGGAACTCATATTTTATTTCTTATCATCGTCTTCTTCTTTATATTCAGCGTCGATAATATCTTCTTTCTTTTCCTTAGGTTCTTCTTTGGTCTCCTGGCCTGCTTCACCTGGCCCAGGACCTTGCTGCTGTGACTGCTGTTTTTGTGCGCTCTGTTTATATATTTCTTCAGCCAACTTATGCGATACTTTAGTCAGGTCTTCCATGCCTTTCTTGATCCTGTCCACATTCTTATCTTTTATCGCGGTCTTCAGGTCGTTGATCTTTACCTCGATGTCCGCACGTTCAGATTGGCTGACCTTATCGCCATAATCTTTAAGCGATTTTTCCGTAGCATAAACCAGGTTGTCTGCCTGATTCACTACTTCCACTTCTTCCTTTTTCTTGGCATCATCGCCGGCGAATTTTTCCGCATCCTTGACCATCTTATCGATCTCTTCTTTGGAAAGCTTTTTCGGAGCAGTAATACGGATAGACTGCTCTTTGCTCGTGCCCAGGTCCTTGGCCGTAACATGCACGATGCCGTTGGCATCGATATCAAAAGCAACTTCGATCTGCGGCACTCCACGCGGCGCAGGAGGAATACCCACTAGATCGAACCTGCCTAATTCCACGTTATCATTAGCCATGGAACGTTCGCCTTGGAGCACGCGGATGGTTACTGCGGTCTGATTATCCGCAGCAGTAGAAAAAACCTGGCTTTTCCTGGTCGGAATAGTGGTATTACGGTCGATCAACTTCGTATTTACGCCGCCCAAAGTCTCAATACCCAGAGAAAGCGGGGTGACGTCCAGCAATAAAACGTCTTTTACTTCGCCCTTGATGATCGCCGCCTGTATGGCCGCACCCAAGGCGACGCATTCCATCGGGTCGATCCCGCGCTCGATCTTTTTACCGAAATAATCTTCCACGAATTTCTGCACAATAGGCATTCTCGTCGGGCCGCCGACCATAATGATCTTATCGATCCCTTTATCGCCTAATTCCACCCCTTCTTTCTTAAAGGCTTCTTTGGCATCTTTTAACGCCTGTTCCAATGGATGCCTACATCGATCAATGATCGGCCCGATCAACTCTTCTAATTTTGCGCGGTTAATGGACATGGTCAAATGCTTTGGCCCGCTGGCATCGGCAGTGATAAAAGGAAGATTGATATCCGTGGCCATGGTCGAGGAAAGTTCAACCTTTGCTTTTTCCGCTGCTTCGCGCAGGCGCTGCATGGCCATTTTGTCATTTTTCAGATCAATGCCGGTGTCACGCTTGAATTGATTGGCGATATAATCTATCAATGTATTATCCATATCCGTACCGCCCAGCTGCGTATCGCCGGAGGTAGCCATAACCTTAAATCCGCCTTCTTTCCACATCTCCATTATGGTAACATCGAGTGTCCCGCCGCCGAAATCAAAAACCAATATCTTTAATTCTTTTCCGGCTTTTTCCAGGCCGTAAGCCAAACACGCGGCTGTCGGCTCATTGATAATACGCAATACTTTCAAACCGGCGATCTCTCCGGCGTCTTTGGTCGCAGTCCTCTGGTTATCGTCAAAATAGGCCGGACAGGTAATAACCGCTTCTTCAACTTTATCGCCCAAATACGCTTCAGCATCCTGCTTTATCTTCTGCAGGATAAAAGCAGAAATTTGCTGCGGCGTATATTCTTTGCCGAAAACTTTAAAATGATAATCCGTACCCATCTTGCGCTTTGCCGCTTGTATTGTCCCTTCGGCGTTGATCGCTGCCTGACGCCTTGCAGGTTCACCGACCAGGCGCTGTCCATCCTTAGTAAAAGCGACGTAAGAAGGAAACGCTTTCCCGGAAGCCACACCTGCGCCTTCTGCCGACGGGATGATCACCGGCCGGCCTGCCTCCATTACCGCTGCCGCGGAATTCGATGTGCCCAAGTCAATACCGATCACTTTAGCCATTTTTAAACCCTCCCTCTAAATAAATTCTTATGGTTTTTTGGAAACTTTGACCTTTGCCGTCCTGATCACTCTATCATTCAATAAATATCCTTTTTGCAGCTCCTCGACTACCGTATGCTCCGGTAAATTCTTATCTTCCGCCTGCATCAACGCCTCATGTAAATGCGGGTCGAAGATCTTCCCCTCTGCTTCAATGGGCTTCAGGCCCTGCTCCTTGAGCATCTCATACAGATGCACCAGGATCATTTCTACACCCTTAAGGAACGCAGGTAGATCTTCATGCTTTGATTCGGCCAGGCTTACTGCGCGCTCAAGATCATCCAAAACATTTAAAAGCTCCAGGATCAGCCCCTCGTTGGCAAATTTTACGAAGTCCTGCTTTTCTTTTTCCTGGCGTTTACGCATATTCTCGAAATCCGCCTGCAGGTGCAACAATTTGTCCCAATATTCTTTGGCCTTATCCGCCTCTTGTTTTAATTTTGCGTAGTCCTCTTCTGCCAGGGTAACGACCTTGGCTTCGCGGTTATCCGCTTGAGGAAACTTATTATTCTGTTTATTGCTTTCCGGCTTATTATTCATTTCGGTTAAATCTTATTTAAGACTTCCTGCAAAATATCGGAGATATACTCTAATGCGGAAATTGTGTGTTTGTATTTCATGCGCTTAGGGCCAAGGACGGCGACTCTTCCTGAAGGTTTATCTTTGAATTGATAACTGGAAACGATCAATGAGCAGTTATCCATTTCCGGACAACCCAGTTCCTCCCCGATATAAACCCTGGTAGTTCCCGAGAAATCGCGGTTGATGATATCGATGAGCCGCTTTTTATCCTCGATCATCCTGATCAAGAGGCGCATCTTTTCGTAATCCCGGAACTCCGGCTGCTCTAAAACCAGGCTCATGCCTTTATAGAAAAGTTTGTCCTGCCATTCGAGAAATGAAACTATGCCGGTATACTGCGTGATCTCGGAAATAATCTGGGAAGTTTTCTCTAATGCATCTTCCAGCCTCCTGATCTCTTCTTTATATTCCCGGATGATCTGTTCCTTTTCCGCATCGACCAGTTCCATCTGGGAAAGCAGAAAATCTACGTAATAACGGTAGCCTTTATTGGTAGGGATCCTTCCGCCTGAAGTATAAGGATGCATCAGAAAGCCGTCTTTTTCCAGGTCCGCAAAGGCATTACGGATAGTCGCAGAACTTAGCTCAAAATCTTCGGCTAAATCATCCGAGGCAACCGGTATGGCTTCTTGGATATAGCGGTTAATAGTAGCAGTAAGAATGTCCCTTTTTCTCTGTTCGTGATCGATGTTTTTTACCATAGTTTTTAAAACCCTACTTTTATTGATTTATTTTGAATCTTAAAATTATCATAAAAGATCCGCATTGTCAATCTATTTATTAGCACTCTCGCACCCTGACTGCTAATTGAAGTATGATAATTTAAGCGATTTTCTTTATCTCTTTATCCTGGAGAATGTTATAAGCAATACTTTTGGGCAGGCTTAACTTAATTTTGATATTTTTTTCCTGATATTTTATTTCGCGGACATTGCCTTTACGATAAAATAAGTCCACCAGGTCCATCCTTTTCATGGGGATCTCTAAATAAAGATTGACTAGCCTGAAGGCAAACTCTTCCTGGATCCTCTTCAGCAAGACATCGATATTTTCCCTTGTTTTAGCGGAAATAGCTATGGATTCGGAAATACTCTTTTCGCAAACACGGGCCCAGGACTTATCTTCCAAAAGATCAACTTTATTTAACGCGGTGATCATCGGCTTTGTATCTACGCCCAGTTCTTTCAGCACCGCATATACTGCCTTAGCGTGTTCCTCGCTCATTTTGTGGCTGATATCCAGGACATGGATCAGGAGATCGGCTTCGATTACTTCTTCGAGTGTCGCTTTAAAAGCCTCGATCAAATGATGCGGCAACTGGTGCAAGAAACCTACCGTATCGGAAAGGACTATTTTTTCTCCGTCAGGTAATTCACAGAGGCGCGAAAGCGGGTCGAGTGTGGTAAATAAGGTGCTTTTCGTCGGCTGTGTCGCGCCGGTCAAAAGATTGAGCAGTGTCGATTTTCCGGCAGAGGTATATCCAACCAGGGCAACCGTGGGCAAGGCCTCGTCTTTTCTTTTTTTACGCATCGTAGAACGATGGACCATCAGGTGCTTCAGGTCATCTCTTAGTTTATCAATGCGTTTTCTGATCCTACGCCTATCCACTTCCAGTTTCTGTTCGCCCGGGCCGCGTGTACCGATACCGCCTCCCAACCGCGAAAGAATAATGCCTTTGCCGGTAAGGCGCGGCAGGAGATATTGCAACTGGGCCAGCTCTACCTGCAGCGCCCCTTCCGGAGAACGGGCATGCCTGGCGAAGATATCCAGGATGAGCTGGGTACGGTCAATAGTTTTCTTACCGATAATATCTTCTAAATTCCTCTGTTGCGTTCCGCTAAAATCATGGCTGAAGATTACCGTATCTATATCCGCCTGATGACAGGCATCCGCGATCTCTTCCGCCTTGCCCATGCCGATAAGATAAGTTGCCTGTGGTTTATCCGGACGAGATATAATGTGGTCGACAATTTCTGCGCCGCAGGAATTCACCAGCTGTTCCAACTCGTTGGCCAGGTCCTGGACTTTCCACTCATCCCTGTCCGAATCAAACCTGATAGTAACTAAGAGAGCTTTTTCCATATCGCCTTTGCAATTTTAGCCGGGTTATCTTTTTCGCCTACCTCGACCCAGTCTATCCTTTTATCCTTTTTAAACCAAGTCATCTGCCTCTTGGCGTAGAGCCTGGTATTATGCTGCATCTGCCTTATTGCTTCAGCCAGGCCATATTCGCCCTGAAGCTCACCTTTGATTTCTTTTATACCTATGGCACAATTTGCCGTACGGCTCAATTTTTGCCTTGATAGTTTCTTGACTTCGGCGACTAGGCCATCGGCGAGCATTGCGTTGACCCGCGCGTTTATCCTTTTAATAAGTGCGGCCTTATTTCTCTGTATGCCAAAGATCCTTACGGCATAATCAGCATAGATCCCTTTTCTTTTTTTCTGCCATTCGGAAATCGGCCTGCCTGTTTTTTCATAAACCTCCAGGGCCCTGACCACGCGCCTTAAGTCATTTGGATGGATCTTTAAAGCAGCTTCTTTATCGACCTTTCTTAACTTTGCGTAAAGTTTCTCCTTGCCCAGCCTCTCTGCCTGTTTATACAGTTTCTTTCTTATCTCTTCGCTCGCTCCCACTTCGGGGAATATTCCATCCAGCAAAATACTCATATAAAAACCTGTCCCGCCGACAAGCAAGGGGATTTTCCCTTTTTTATGGATGGCTTTGATCTTTTTTAAGGCAAACTCACGGTATTCAGAAACATTGAATTCGCTTTTAGGAGATTTTATGCTTAAAAGATGGTGCTTGATTTTTTTTAGCGCACGTTTTGTAGGCTGAGAACTGAGGACCCGCATTCCTTTATAAACCTGCATGGAATCGCAAGAGATAATCTCAGCATTAAGGTGCCGAGCGAGCTCCACGGCAATTTCGCTTTTACCGCTGGCTGTGGGACCAACTAAAAATATGACCAGTGGCTTCACTTAGGGGAATATTCTTACGGGAAAGCCCTGAGAGGTTAGGGTTTTTTCCAGTTCTTCTGCTTCTTGACGGGTATTTAATTTGCCTACGCGCACGCGATAGACGGTCTTATCCGGGCCCTGAGATTCCTGGATAAAGGCGGTGTAGCCCTTTTCGGTTAATTTATTCTGCAAGGCCAGGGCGTTTTTCTCGGTAGAAAAAGAACCTACCTGAAGGGTAAAATAAAAATCGTTTGTCCAGGCGAGTTTAGCCATCTGCTGTTCCAGGCTCCGGGGAAAATCTTCCTGAAGTTTATTCAGGTATTTCTTTGCCTCATCCCATTTTCCCTGTTTAAGCAAGACCTGGGCGAGTTTAAAATCAACCAGAGAAGCTAATTTTGTGGAAGGATCGCTCTTCAATAACTCCCTGTATTTTGCCTCGGCAGCCGCAAAGTCGCCTTCGAGGAAACTCGCGTCACCCAATCCAATATAGGCGTCATTGCGGAACTTGGAATTTTTGAATTCTTTGACCAATATTTCAAATATATCTGCCGCACGCAAGAAATTTCCCGATTTTAAATAGCTCTCTCCTAGAAGATAATACAACTCATCGGCATTTTTAGAGTGGTACGCATCTACCAAGGCCTTTTCTCCTTCATCGATGCAGGCAGTATAATCGCCTTTTAAGAAACTGACCCGGATGTCGTGAAAATTATCGCTGTATGCAACGGCAGAAATAAAAAATATAGAAAGCAGTATACTTAAGCTAATTATTCTTCTTCGCATTCTTTTTCCTCGAGATGGATTTTTGCAGGTCCAAGATCAATTTATGCCTGCGTTCTTTTTCTGCTTTTTCTACATCGTCGGTAAACTCAGCCGCTTTGGTATTCGGCCGCACGGAATATTTGAAAATATAGGCCTTATCGAACTGGATGTCGTTAACCAGGTTGTAAGTATCCTGGAAGTCTTTTTCTGTTTCAGAAGGAAAACCGATGATGATGTCTGTGCTTAAAGTGCCGTCTTTGATTATTCTACGATAACTGGCCGCCAAATTCAAATAAAATTCTCTGGTGTATCCGCGGTTCATCAGCTTTAAGATCCTGTCAGAGCCGGATTGAACCGGCAAATGCAGATATTTATTGAACTTTTTACATTCAGCCAGTGCCTTGAATAATTCCAGGCTTGTATCCTTAGGATGCGAAGTAATGAACCCGAACTCTTTTAACCCTTTAACCGAATTGACCAGCTGGACCAGGCCAATAAAATCATTGTCTTTGTATTTATAGGCATTCACATTCTGGCCTAGAAGGGTGATCTTGCTGATCCCTTTAGCAATATCTTCCTTTATCTCTTTCAGGATATCCTGATGATCGCGAAAATGCAAAGTGCCCCGCACATAAGGCACAACACAATATGCGCAGTAATTTTCACAGCCCTCGGAGATCACCACAAAGGCATGTTTATCGTCTAGGTGAAAACCGGTATGGTATATTTCGTCTTCACGCAGCTCAGCATCCGTTTCATAGATTTTCTTTTCTAATAAAGGATTACCCTTATGCCTCTCTATCTCTTTTAAAATTGCGGGGATCTTCGCGATATCGCGTGTACCGACCACAAAATCCACTCTTGGTGCTTTTTCAAAGATCGCCTCACGATAGTTATTCGCCATACATCCGGAAATACCAATGATCCCGACTTTACATCTACCGACCGCAGACCAAACCTTGTCTTCGGCATGCTGCCGCACGGAACAAGTATTAAAAATTACTGCATCTGCCTTTTGTTCATCTTCGGTTATTTTGTATCCAGCCTTTTGCAAAAGCCCGCAAATCACCTCCGAATCGCGGACGTTCATTTGGCATCCGAATGTGCGTATGTAGAGACGCAGGCCGGTTTTTCCAGAACCCGTTGATTTTCTTTGAGTTGCCATTTTATACCCTTTCTTTCATATAGACTCTTAAAAGGTTCATAAAGCTCAAACTCTTTTATTTTACCATCACTAATAACTATATAGTTAAAAAGAAGCCTAAGCAACCCTTTTCTGCCAGTTGCATCCAAGTCCTCTTTGATAAAATCAAAATGATTAATAACCATATTAAGTATTTTTTGATATTCTCCCGAGCGTTCCCGTTTAATCAGATTTAATTTCAGCTTCTGTTTCTTCCCTTCAAGAGACTTCTGCTCATCCCTCAAGGGCAAAATGAGATTCTTGAAGGCACCTTCAGCAATCGAATCCTCTGCAAAAGCCTTGCCAAGTTTCTCCTGCTTCGTAACGTTCTCTTTAATTTTTCCGTCAATAATCTTTATCTCATCTTCGATATTATCATTTCTTGTTGTCGCTGCCATTTCTATGAGATTGCTTATTCTTCGTTCATCAAGTTCTGGATAATTCAATACTACGTCAATAATCGCATAAATCTGTTCTTCGATATTTTCCGACTGTATATAAGGCTCGTGACAGTCAACATAATGTGTTGCCCTTCCACTACAGCGGTAATACCTTCTCTTACTTTTTGTCTTCTTGTTTTCTCTCGACGCGATACTTAGACAACCTTGTAATTTATGCCCGCAGTTTCCGCATATCAAAATACCGGTAAGCGGATATTCCTGACTACCTTTTCTTACCATCATACCTTTTCTGTTATTTTCAAGCTTCTTTTGCACTGCTTCAAATTCTGCTTCGTTAATTATTGGCTCATGCTTACCCATGCCAGAAACAACTTCCGAAGGATCATTCTTTACGTATTTATATCCCCTCAGAGTCTTCTGTTTTTTATCATAATGATGGCGATTCCATATTATCTTTCCGGTATAAATAGGATTTTTCAGAATATCACAAACAAGTTTTGAATGAAACTTACCTCCGCTTCTTGTCTTGTATTCTCTCTTATAGAGATAACCTGCGATCTGAGTAGTGCTTTGTCCAGAAAGATATAATGTATATATCAGTTTTACAATATCAGCTTCTTCCTTAACGACTTTTAATTTCTTGTCGGAATCAAATTTGTTATAGCTGTAGCCATAAGGAGAATATCTTGCGCCCTGCCAATTGCCCTTTTCCGCTCCTTTTACCATGCCTGGAAAAACTCTTTCGATAATTCTATCTCTTTCGAATTGCGCAACAGTGCCAAGCATGCTCAAGGCCAATTTTCCTGCGGCGCTTACAGTATCAAATGCCTCTGTTGCAGATTTAAACCCGATCCCTGCATTATTGAGTTCTTCAACAAGATTAAGCAAAAGACGGTTATTTCGCGCAAACCTGTCAATTTTGTAAACAACGACTACATCAAATTTCTTAAGCTTCGC
The DNA here is from genome assembly GCA_028717645.1 of Candidatus Omnitrophota bacterium. GTDB lineage: Bacteria > Omnitrophota > Gorgyraeia > Gygaellales > JAMWDD01 > JAQUNK01. Next base: position 17,171 of record JAQUNK010000014.1, on the reverse strand, counting down.
ATCTTTAAGTAACCTAGATAGAGCGGGCCTTTCAAGGGTATAACCAGAATAGCCATCATCATTGTAAATATTATCCTTTTCAGGATAATAAATCTCCCAGTTCTCTCTTTTGGCATAGCTTTCAAGAAACTCCCGCTGCACTTCAAGAGAAGTGCCTTCTCGTGCTTGATCTTCTGTGCTTACTCTTATATAAATTGCGGCTTTCATATCAATCTTTCTTTTGGAGTAACCTATTTAAGCGAAACATGTCTGCTTCGAGCAAAATTTCAAATAAGGCATACAGCCTAATCTTCTGTCTCTGTATATCCAGGGCGCCTTCACCATCCCCTTCCCCGCCATCATCTGCACTTTTATTTTCGCTTTTACCACCTGAAGAATTCGATTTGGAAGACGAATCAGAACGTTTAGAGCTCGACCCTGAATGTAATATTTTCTGTGGCTTATTTAGCTGCTGAAGGCTAACTTTCCTTGTCTTTGGGAATCTTTGGCGAGTACTTCCTGTTATTGAGTGGATTTTAAATTGCTGTTTCCCTTCCGCAATCTCCGCAGCAACTATCCTTTCTGCTACGCCAGACTTTCGCCTCACATATTCTGCAAAAGCAGTTCTAAAATCGACGGAAGCTAAATCAGGAAATTCCTTTTCAATCCTTTTCTTAAATTGGTCGGCTATATCCCCTTTCTCCAAAGTAGTAAATATCTCTTCAGCAGTTAGTTTATGTGGATTAACTATGTATGGAAGGCTAATGTCCTGAAGGCGTTTTTTAACTTTTTTTTCTAGCGGCATTTTCTTTAAGATATTCTCTAGCTCTTTCCAGACCGGCGGATGAGGACTTACTTCGCCACCCAACCAGCGCATAACACTTTTTTCAGAAACGCGAAGTTCTCCCGCCAGCCTTGCCGGAGTCCAATCAAGGTATTCAAGCAATTCTCTTAAAAAAGTCTTCTGGTTAGTAAGATCTCTCGCTTTCATCTTAAATAAATTATACGACAATAATACAGATTTGTCAAGTATAATGTAGACATATTTAAAAAGTTATTGTCTAAAATTGGTGGGAAATTATATAACTGATCAAACTGCGGATTTAGATAGTTATTTTTTCAGCCTAAATTATCTATAATATCGTCTAACCGGTATATTGACTTTGCCAATAGCGCTTCAATGACTTTATGATCTTTTCGTCCTGTATATATAATCGTAGCGCAATCTAAGATTTTAAGTAGAGGCGTAAGATGCATAGGAAAATAAAAAGGATTCTTTACATTCCACCATTCCCAATTTTCATAAATTCTCCGTAATTCCTTATTTGATGTGTCAATGCAGGATATAAACCCTTTGAATACCTTGCCATCTCTTCTCTTGCATCTTCTTAGCAGGAATGATAGTCCTAACTCAACGCGTTTTAGGTCTTGCATAGCCTCTTCTGTAGTTAACTTGGCCATCGCACCCTCCTTTAGATTTTAAGTCTTTTTGTCTAAATAAGGCTGGATATTTTTGAACTACTATTATTTATTATAGCATTAAGAATAAAATTCTTCACTACTTTTACCTTCTATTTCACCCTCTTATTGCTTTAATACGTTCTTCCGCGGAAGGATTGAGAACCTCTTCGAGCGAAGATTTGGTAAGGCCGTTGAAGGCCTGTATTAAATCTTTTAACTCAGGATAGTGGGGATTTTTAGTTAGGGGAATGAGAACTTCATAATACTTCTCTTCGATTCTACTTATTACTCGTCTAAATTCTATACTAATTACAACCATACCCGCAAAAAATAGATCAGCCAAAATTTCATTTTTCATTCTATAAGCTAAATAGAATCTTATAACTGTCATAATTATACCCGTACTCACTATAAACTCAGTTATAATCCTTCTCAAAAAGGGCTTGCGATAAAAAGGACATTTATGAAAAACTGGAAAGAAAAAAATTTTACTGCCTCCCAAAAAAAGTAAAATAGATTTTATTCCCTCTTTATAAATTAAAAATTGAGTTCCCTTGCATTTTAGCATCATAGCTTTACTTTCTTATGTAGTAAATCTTCTACCGTTATTAATTTAATATCTATCTCTCCAGAGTTTTTAAGCCTCGCCACTTCTTCACACGCACCTTTGCCAAAACTAAAAGCTACAACAATGCCTTCTTTATATTTTGCCCTTTCAAGGGCAGACTTAAAATTATCAATTACATTCCTTCCAATATCTTCGGATTGCTTGACTTGAATACCAGCATCTTTATGAAAAATATCTTTATCAAAATGACCATCCAGCCCCATATCCCCGATTTTCTTTCGGCTATGCTTTGCTCCTAATGCATCAATAACCCAATTCTGAAATTCAAATGGCTTCAATTTTAACAAATCTTTTACAGTAGTAGGTGTTCCTGCAACTATATAGTCTGTGTCTTTCTTTGTCCCTAATTGATTTAATCTCCGCTCTATTAGTTTTATAGCGGTCGGGGATATATCTATTCCTATCCATTGCCTCCCTAATTTTTGTGCCGCAGCTAAAGCAGTACCACAACCGCAAAAAGCGTCTAAAACCGTATCATTTCTATTTGAAGATGCTTTTATTATCTTTTCTAATAATGCTTCTGGTTTTTGAGTGGGGTATCCCAATCGCTCTCTAGAAGTAGAAGCCATTAAAGAAATATTCCAGACATCGGTTTCTGGAGCTCCTTCTTTTGGATAACATTTACCGTAATATATAGTACCATCAGTTCTTTTTCTTTTTATTAAGGCGTACCGCTTTCCCTTAGAATCTATTTTGTTATATCTTTCCATCAAAGGGTCTTTATAAGGTTTATACAAAAGATTAAAGGTATAATTTTTACTTTTAGCATAGAAAAGGATGGTATCATGTTTTCTGGGAAAACCCGACTTTCTAACTGTTGCCCTTGCCCCATAATCCCAGATTATTTCATTTTGAAAATTGCTTTCTCCAAATATCTCATCCAGCATTATCCTTAAATGAGCATTTGCATACCAATTACAATGCAGATAAAATGAGCCAGTGGGTTTTAAAACTTCATACATCGCCTCTACTCTTGGCTTCATCCACCCGATATAATGCTCTATCCCGCCTTCCCATCTATCTTCAAAACTCCGTATTTCTGCTTCATCCCTCCATACTACTTCATATTGTTTATTTGAAAAAAATGGCGGGTCAATGTAAATAAGATCAACGCTTTCCTTTTCAATCTTTTTCAATTCCTCTAAATTATCTCCGCAGATTAACTTATTCATATTAGCAGTATTTGTAATGTTGTTTTGTGCCTTTCAATGTTAAAAAAATTAATTCAGCTTCTTAAAAGATACCAGTACTCTTTCTTTAAGCTCCTTCTCGCTTTTGACTCTGTTTACATCAATATTTAACCTCTTGCCTGCGACCAACAATGCTCTAAGTATAGAAGTTCTACGTAATTTTCTTCCTCCGGAGAACTTACAGTTTTTAGATATCTCATCAAGAAAACATATCTCTTTCTTACTCAGATTTACACTAGTCCAGACTTTCTTAAACATATCTTCTCCTCGTATTGTTCAATTGTGCCTTTCAATGTTAAAAAAAATATAATTATTATTTATACTGCTTTATCGCTTTAAGGATCCTCTCTACCAGCTCCTCTTCTGTTTTCACTTGAGATACATCAATTTTAAGGCTCATAGCTGCATCTAGCAGCGCCCTTATGATGTAAGATTTAGGCAATTTATAGCCGCCCGAAGACTTCATCTTGCTGCTTAAATCCTGAAGCCAAGATTCCATTTCTTTTGTAATGGATATCGGTACTCTAAATAGGCCCTTGGGCACTTCGCTTCTAAATCTAGACATGGACTCCTTCAACGGTTAATTTAAGTTCTTGGCTTATTTTTATCATATTCATTTGATCCTGTCAAGTATATAATTGTGCTTTTCAAAATAGCGCAGATAGGATAAGTTCATGGCTTACCACTATTCCTGTTGCATTAAGCCATCTAATACCTCGTTTTTAATACTTTGATTAAACTTCTTGTCTAATTCTGCCAAATATTCAATTAATCCGCATAGATTATCTAATATTTCCCTTGCATCTTCCGCCGTTAGATTCTGGCCAATCAAAGCATACTTGGGTCCCCAATAATCTAATGTTTTCTGGATAAGCTCTTTAGAGTATGACATTATCTGTCTAACTCGCTATTATGCCTAACCATTCCTTGAAGTATTTAACATCTTCGAAATAAGCAGAATGTCCCAAGCTTTCGACTTGATGATTGTAAATTTCTAAGTCATCGAATGGCTTTGGATAACACCTAGTATCATATCTATCTCTTGAGAAACCAAAACATCCTGAATGTCCAAAAGGAGCAAAATTACATACTTTATCTTTATAGCTACAATAACAATGTAACTGTTTTATTTTTCCTGCTCTTAAAGTAGAATTATATGGAATTTCATTAAAACGAGATACAACGCTAGAGACAAGTATGACTTTATTCGCAATTATAGGCGGCTTTCCATCTTCACCGCTAGTTTTTATTGCCCAAAAGCTTAGTTCAGTGCCATAACTATGCGCTACTATATTAAGCTCACAATTAGGGTTATCATTAATTATTTTTCTTAATACTGTTTTAACTTCTTTAACTTTCTCATATTTAAAAACCGGAAAGACAGATACGGTAGCTAAAACAAACCCATAATAATAAGGCACGAAAATATCATCTTTAAACCTCGGGTCTTGTTCAGTGAAATTAGTAAAATCATATATCCAGTTCCCTTGCTTTGGGCTTCTGATACCATGGATGGCAAAAATTATTCGTTTCATAACCTCTCCTTTGTACAATTGTAATACTACGGCCTATCCTGGAGATAAACTTTGCTTGTACTCATATTGAAAGTATTCTAACGGAACCGTGTTCATGGCTTCAAGAATCATTGATCCGTGACATTTTTTAAGTCTTCTTCCCGAATTACATGGGCATCTCTTGTCTTGACTATATTCTCCAGAGGCTAATATTTTAAGAAACTTCTGAGCGGCAATAAAATCTTTTATTTTAAACAATTCACAATAGAATTCCATAATTCCTCTTCCATAATGCGAACGCTGACCAAACGGCATACGACCTGTTTTTTCCCTAAAACAAAATGAGAAAAGAAATGGAATCACTAAAAGTTCAATAAATCCCATAAGAGTTTTACGTTTACAAAATTTTATCCAATTATCTACCGGTGTACCTAAACATAATTCGTCTCCACTATGATGAAAATCTATTGGTATTCGTCCGCCTATTTCTTTAATGGCGGGCATTCGATTTGGATACTCACATGGGATCGTAATAAATAACTCGAACCCGTCTTGAATTCTTACCCCATTGAATTCTGAGGAAAAACCTAAGAAACCAATAAGATAATAGTTATTATCAATCTGCTTAAGACTTAAGCTTGGATATTTAACATGCAGCTCTTGAAACTGCTTCTGAATAAGCTCATCATAACCAACACCTGCCATTGCTACTCCATGGTTGTGAAGGATTAATTTTAACCTCAGGATAAGATTTTACAGGCGTGGCCCTCTGGATATCGGCACCATAACCATATTTCTCGAGGACTTTCCCCATAACTTTGCTGCCAAGCGGAATACCCAGATATTCAATCATATCTCTAGATGATGTCTTCGTCATAAGCTCCTGTAAATCTTTCCTGATTTTCCCTAACCAATCATAAAAATTTTTCTCAAGCGCAGGATCCTCTACCCATTTATCTGCAAAGTTTTCATCAGGCATAACTGGATTTCTTATAACCGTTTTAGTAGCCCCATCTTTCTCAATATATTTATCCATATCATCTACTACACGCTTCAATGCATCAATCAATCTTGCTTCATTCTGATAGGCATGCGCTGCTAAAGTGGTTATAATCATCGAAATTGGCTTTTTCTTAGGCTCATTCTCAAACATAATGTCACGATGCCGCTTAAGAAGCTGAATAGTCTTTTGCAGAGGTGTTCTAATTTTATGAACAGGAATAGCTTCTACTGAAGCATATAGACGTTTTTCAAGAAGAGATACAGCTCCCTTCTCGAAAATAAGTCTCATTCTGGACTTAAACCACTCCGCATACCCCTTAGGATTAGTTTTTAACCAATCATCGTCAATACGGCTATAATTATCCAATGTATCATCAGTAATACAAATACTTGTCTGTGTTAAAGCTTCTCTCACGCCCGATTCCAACAAATATTTTCTGTAGCGCATATCTTGATCTGGAATAGAAGGTAAAAAATCCATATGGAAATGGATATCATCTTCATATTCTATCGTCCAACAGCGTCTTTTTTTCTTAGGATTGCTCTTCATTTGCTTAGCAAGAGCGTAATCAGTCAATTCCTTACCAAATTTTTCTTTTAAATCCTTCTGCGAAATTTCATTTTTAAGATAGTTTAAACGGCATACTAAATCAATATCATACCTATCTTCTTCTGTTAAAGGTCTCACTACCGTACCAAAAAGAAAAGACCCTTGCGTATATATTTCAGGTCTCCGATCCTTTAATGCAGAGCTTTCTCGTAACCATTTTCCTACCGATTCGTATCGAAGCCTTGCTTCTTCAAACTGAGAATCGGAAATTTTTAAGGAATCGACATATTTCTCTAATACATCATCCAATAATACCATACGATCATCTTGTATCATTTCTGACCTCCTATACTCTAATCCAAGAATTCTTGGATTCTTTGTGAATTATATGTAAAGTCTTTATCAGCTAAACAAATTAAATCGTTATACTCATTGGGATCATCTAATTTTAAAGTTTTATCCGATTTAAAATTAATCCTCAATATCTGACTTGGTTCAAATAAAAGTCCAATCATATTATTAGTTGTTTGAGACTGTAGGCTGAAAAGCATCTCGATGAATTTTTGCCTTCCCCACCTTGTCAAAAATCCCCATCCCAAAAATTTTTTCCACCAATGTCCATCCTGCGAATAGAATTTTCTCCCTTCGCCTGTGCCAATTGATAGAATCATTAAATTATCCATATTCTGGCTAAGGCGGCGCTTAGCTTCAATAGCAGCAATAAGAGCTGGATTATTCGCCCATAATCCTCCATCTGCTAAAAGATAATTATCCATATCATAAGGGTCAAAATAAGTAGGAGCAGAACAAGAAGCTAATACTGCTTTATATACTAGTCTATTTTTATCACGATAAAATTCTTTATCGTACGAAGATTTAAGTACGTGGACGCAGCCATTCCTAATATCAGATGCAGGCAAAACTAAAGGTATGTCAATTTGGCCTAATTTTCGCTCATCGCCATAGAGATCTTTTAAGATATTTTCTAATTCCTTATTGTCGTATCTGCTCGCAAATAATCCTAACCAATGAAGAAATCGCTTCTTAAAAATCCGTTGACCATATTTCTTATAAAAATCTAATATTTTGCTCGCAGGCACATTGCAGGCTAATGCTGCCGCAATAATTGCTCCTGTACTAGTTCCGGCTATTAGATTAATTTTCTTCAACCAGTCAACACCATATTCTTCCTCAATACGTTTTAATATATAAGCGGCATAAACACCGCGGTATCCTCCACCATCGATTGCCAAAATTCTGAATATTTCTCCCGTAGGCATATTTTTTACCTATAAATATAAAAAACTCCACAAGCACAAAAATGCAGGAGCATTAGGCTCGTGGAGATTTTACTTTTTTACCGTGGAGGTTCCCTCTCCAAACTCACCACTGTTAGTTGTATCTTATTACAAAGTATATACTATATTCTGTATTGTGTCAAGTTTTTCCTAATTGGTGATTTATCTCTAATAATTTAAGCAAATTTAAAAATAGCTAAAATGAAACTATATTACAATTTATACTACTATTTGTAGTGTTAAATGTAGTAAAAATGAAGCAATGATCTTTTAAAAAAATTAGGTAAGTTATAGATTTATGGCTTTCTTAAAAGACTGGACTGCGGCTAGGCTGGCCAAAATCCTTATAGAGAAGGGAACTTCTTTATCTAAAAGCGCTCCTACGCTCAAAGAAACAGCAGCTAAAGATAACGCCCCCTTGCTAAGCTCTCTAGTAATTTGGGGATTTAATGAAATTGGGAGTATTTGAGACTTAGATTCGGCTTGAAGAGGTAAAATTAGTTGGATTTGTTTAAGAATGCCCTTCGATTCTTCTATTTTTTCTCTAAATTGGTGACTGGAAATAGCTAAACGACAGTTTGAACATAACGTTACGATATAATCTGGTTTATTTGTTTTATCCGGATGATACTGTTCGAGTTTTTCAGAATTTATTTCCCCGCAGTTTACGCAATATCTGTATGGCTGTATCCCTTTGCTCCATTTTGAAATCGTAGCAGGAGAACAACCATATTTCTTGCGTATAGCCTCATAAGTATGGCCTTTTGATCTAGCTTCTGTAACCTTGAGGCGTAATTTCTTTATATATCTCTGCGTTCTTCTCATCTATTATTTATTTTCTAAGACCTATTTACAATCACTTAATCTCTTCAAAATGCCCAAAATCATCTCTCGATACTTACGCCAACGTTCAACCGAAGGTGCGGAGAAAAACTTTCTTTTTTGTTATCTCTTTATTAATCATAGTGTTATATATATTTTTAGCATCACGTAATGTCGCAGATTTCGGTCAAAAAAGGCCTGAAATGTCACGTACGTTCATCGGTTCCACTCCCGAATGAAGCCATTCCATAATTACCGTCCCAAGAAAACTCGTAATTATTCCACTAAAACATGCTGGAATTTACCTTCTATATTTCCAACAGCAGATTATTTAACAATTGATTAAAGTATCTCGGATAGTTGTTAAGCAACTCTCGCACTTTATCCTCATTTTTCCTAATTTCCTTGATTGCCTCTCTTCGCGAAAAAGCAGTACCTATCACACTACTTAAATCGGTTGCTATAACTTGATCAGCAAAGCCCAATTCATATAACGAAATTGCTGCTGGAGACGATAAACCATATTTAAGTCTTTTCTGCAACCACTGAAGATTCTCTATTAAATCTTCCTTTTCTGAGTGAATTAATTTACAGAATTCAGTTATAGCTCCAACTAATAGCATCCCATCATACGACAACGCATTCTCGCAGATATCAACTACATACTCTATTTGCGGATTACGTGGGCGCTTCCCATGCCCAATTTTGCAATTGGCTTCTGTTAAAATCTTAAATAATTCGCAAAACGGCACTCCTTGGATCCATTGGAAAGCAAGCTCTTTTAAAGCCTGGGCTTTATCGCACCTTCTAAATGTTAAATTCTGAATATGCTGTACTAGTACGGGCCATAAAACTTCGAGAAGCTGCTCATGGCTCTCAGCTGCTATGAGCTGTTCAATGTTTTCATTAACCCATGCCTCAATCATAAGCGAATCTGAAATACCGTACAAAGTAATCCCAAATACTTTACGTCTCACCGCATCTGTTACTTTCTTTTCGATATTTATTGCAAGAAGTCGAAATAATTCTATTAAACGATTGCGATTTTCTTCATCTGATAAATAATAGGCTAACGTCCCTCGTGCCAATACATCAATGTTATCTTGTGATATATTCGACCCGGACTCATCCCAGTGCGCCATTAAGTAACTTTCAATTGCAGCAATAATATGAATCTTCCCCTTAATCTGCCTTTCTAATCCTTCTTGCGAGAATCCTTTATCAGCATGCTCTTTAGCAAACTGCACAGGTAAATCATTTAATTCAGACGGATTATCAACGTATGTTTTGGCAAAATCAAGTGGCTCCATTCGAATAGTATATCTTTCATCATCACTACGTAAGGGTTCGAAAATAGATAGCAATGTACTCACGCATGGTTCAGAATTTTTTGGTTCTAAAAGATTCCTGACTTGTACCCACTTCCATTTATCGTCTCTAGAATACCTCTTATCATAAACTTCATGATCGGCAAAAATTATGCTCCCTTCGGTATGCATCCCTGAACGACCCGCACGACCTATTAAATTATGAAAATCACGTACTTTAATCCTGTCCACTCCCTGATAAATGCTTGCAACGATAAGATATCGGATAGGAAGATTAACTCCCTGCGCCAAAGTCGAAGTACAGACTACAAACCGTATCAATCCTTCTTTCATGGCATATTCCACTGCAAGTCTAATACCGTGCGGAGTGTTCCCGTGATGAGTAAAAACCCCTAGCTTTGCACTTAAAGTAGCCGGGGATTCTGGCCCTAGGCTGCGTTCATATAAGAAACAGAGACGACGCAACTCACCCGGATCGGAAAAACCATCTGGACTTCTTAAAGATAATCCTCTGTCGTATGCTTCAATAATTTTCTCACAAAATCCAGCAGCAGTGGCTTTAGTCCCGCAAAAGATTGCAACACTACCATTTTGCATTAATTTAAGCCCTAAGTATAATGCGACTGAACGACCATCCTCCTTTTCGGGAAATTTACGCCGCTTTCTTTCCCTATGCCTAAGGTTAAGATCAAACTGTTCAATTACCCTAGGCACAAAAAAATCTAGCTGTTCTGGATTTTCTGGAGAAACAAAGTCTAGGCGCCCCAATTGATCTAGCCAGCTCGTAAATGCCAACGTGCGATATGTCGGATTTAGGTTTGTTCCCGAGACTATTTGCGCATCTCCACCATTAAGCCAATTGTTAATAGATTCGGCGTTACTAATAACAGCTGATATTAAAACCGTTTGAACAGAATCTGAAACTAGTGTTTTCAACGATGTAAGAAGCAATTCATATGTTACCCCGCGTGTCGGACTATCAAATTGATGCCCTTCATCATAAATCAAAAGGCCGATTTTCTTCGCTAGCTCAGGAATATGTCTAAGCACATAAAGAAGTTTTTCCGGAGTTATGACTAGAATTTCATTCCTTTTCGACGCAATATCTATCTCAAAATCTGTTTGCAGAACATCGGAAAGCTCATTAATATCAACTGACTCATCACGAAATGCCTCACCAAGATTATCTCTAATTTCATGACATAGGGCTTTAAACGGAGCCACTATCACTGTTAAGACCGTCCTCTTAGAAAGAAAGGCGCTGCGAATAATTATTTCCGTAGCCCGCGTTTTGCCCGCACTTGTCGGCATTTGAACCACAGCAGATTTACCTTGGAAAACCCCTTGAGCACCGAGAAGATGCTGAGCTGGCCACAATTCTTTTATGAAATCTTTCTTTTGTAGTATCGGCAGCCACTCGGGAAGCGAAAGGCCTGAATATCTAGGAAGACAATACCAAGTCGAATTAACTAAGCGCTTCTTCCCCAAAGCACAGAGGATATCTGCGAAAAGAAGCTGTCTAGGGGTTCCGCTATTATACACATACGTTCTCAATCCTTCAAATGCAGCATGGCAACGCTGTTCTCCAGATCCGTTTACATAGTAACCAATAAGGCTAGAAGAAAACTCATTGATATATTCACCATACACTCCGTCTAGTCTATCGAGAGTGGCAGTAAAATCTCCTTTCAATAACCATGCCATGAGTCGTTCTAAGCCCTGACAATCCAGATCTAACGCTTCTGTATCAATACGTTTAGCTAAAACGTGAGAACTACCAGGTAAATCACATAAATAATAGGCTGCTGAGCTCATAACTCCAGTGTATGGATCTAAATATCGATTTAGTTTTGATTCGAGGTATGCATCGAAAAAATAGGCAGCAAAATTAAGATGATTCTGTGATTCAATGAACAATCCTTCATCCTTACTTTTTGAACAAATTTGTGAAGCAAAATCACCAATTAAACCTATAGTTAAAGGAAAAAGCCGCGCTGGATCACGTGATATTGCAATATGGTACTGGGAAGGGACGCTATATTCATACATTTTTGCTTGCGACCGAGTAATACCCAGTAAATTTTTCGATCTTTGTTCAGGCTTCATCTGCTGCTCTCCTGTAGAGCTCATGAACAAGGTACATCATGGTATCGCCACGAATGACAATCAAAAAAAGTTCTTTAGAAAAAGGATGCGTTTTTGTTTTAGTTTTGGCTATTTCAGTTTTATCAAAAACCTCAGTAGAAAATAATGCAACAGCTCCATAGACTTCATGATAAGGACGATCTTCTAAATTCTGGAATCTTTCCACTTTTTTTGCATCTACCAACAAGCCATGATTAAAAAGATCTTGTTTAATAGCATTTAAAGACTCTGCTTTTCTTACAAGATCTTTTGCGGATCCATCTACGGCAAGTTGTAATCGAGGAGTAGCTCTCGTACCAGAAAATTGTGCTTTAGATTCAAAGATAGCCATTATATCGTCATTTTCATCTTTACCATTATTTAGAAATTTAAAGCCGATAATATCACACCCCTTGGTTGATTCATTGCGAACCGCCTTATTCGCATAACGACTACGAGGAACCCAATAACCAAGCAGATATTGAAGATAATCGGCAACAAGGATCTCCCCAAAATCACCCGACCTGATGCTAGGCCCAGGAGCAGCTGCTACGTCGGGGAATTTAATTCTTTCCAGATACTCTTTCCGAGAATAACCAGTCCCATTTCTTAAGAAATCAATCTCGGCATCGCGACAATAGTGATTTCTAAAATGTCTTGCCCACAACGATAAAAGCTCATCATCTTTCTTGTGTCGGAGCTCCCAAATTTCAACAATCTTTCCATCGATAGTTTTAAGCCGCTCCCCAGTATCAACAAGCCATTTAAGATGTCGCGATGACCAAGGCATACATTTACCTCATTAATAACTTAATTTCTGCATTCTGACACAATTTAAATTCTAACCACTATCACCAAATATTAACTGTCTTTGAATCAAATAAGTGAACTTTCTTGCATTTAAATTTTCCAAGTATCGAATTTACATGTTTTTCATCATCCTTAGAATATATCCCAATGTATATGCTCCAAAGCTTATCAAATTTATCTACTTTTTTTCCTTTAGCCGCGTTATTAATAGCATCGATAATATGTTCATCATATTTTCCAAACCCAAACCCAAATACGACCAAAGAGCCAGTAATGCCGGATAGCGTCTTATAACAATACTCTAAATATTGATTATGCAAAATATGGGCAAGTTTCTGCTTACCATCACCAGCTGTTACAAAAACCGGATATTCTTTATTATTTATCCTCTTTTTTATATTTTCTAATAAACAGTTCTCGTCATATATTTCTTTAATTATCGATACTCCTTCGTCGAAAATATGCAAAGCCCCATGCACATAGTGCACATGCTGATCAGCTTGGTTTGGACCCCATTCTAAATCACCAAACTCTGGCTCATAATCTGGATCGTATTCGTCTGAATCTTTTGAGATATATTCTTTACCGAAACCATCAACTATGTTTGTAATTTGGCCTTGGTTTCGCATAAGAACCCAATACAACAACAAATCATAATTAGTAGAAAAAACATGCCCATTAGAATCAAGATAACTTTTCAAAAACTCTGCGCACTTACTGCTTGATTTTGCAGGTATCTTAAAAACATGCTCTGGGTGTAACTCGGTTATGGCATCCACCATATTCTTTTTTAAAGAATCTCGTGCCTTATTGATTTTTCTTGCTAATTTCTTATCTTCAGAAAATTCAGAGGCAAGTTTATAAAAAAGGTCAAGCTCTCGCATAACTGTCTCAAAATTAGCCGTGTCAATAATGCTGAAAAGCTTGTGCAGTAATTCATCCTTAGTCTTAGTCACAAAATCGCTTAGAGCATTGTAAGAGAATATCTTCTTATCATAAGACATGCTAAAGCCGTTACCCAACAAAAGATGTTTTGTCCTTTTTTTCTTGTTTAGCGAATCGACAACTTCCTGATAAGTAAGCAATTTCATCCTAATCCTTTTTATCACAATCACTTAATCTCTTCAGAATGCCCAAAATCATCTCTCGATACTTACGCCAACGTTCATCCGAATGTGCGTATGTAGAAACGCAGGCCGGTTTTTCCAGAACCCGTTGATTTTCTTTGAGTTGCCATTTTATACCCTTTCTTTCATACAGACTCTTAAAAGGTTCATAAAGCTCAAACTCTTTTATTTTACCATCACTAATAACTATATAGTCAAAAAGAAGCCTAAGCAACCCTTTTCTGTCAGTTGCATCCAGATCCTCTTCGATAAAATCGCATTCACCCACAGTCCCCCGGACAAAGCATTCCTTGTCGTATTTGTGAGCATAATTCTCAAATAATGCCTCATACCATTGTTTCATTTTATTCCGCCCTTTTAGTGTCATACCCGTTGGTCGCTGGACCTCAACACCCTCATCGTTTCCAGTAGGCCCTTATGGTAGCGAGTAGCTCGTCTTCCATTTCCGGAATGGGGCCCACTACCCTGATGGGCTTCTGACCTGCCTTGAAGACTGTACGACACGGCAGGTCCATCGTAGGGTTTCTCTTGTCGGCGCCGGTCAGTTCCCTCACTGTGATTTCCTCAACGCCATAGACCACGTTTCCGATGTTGGCCCAATAGATGTTCCCGGAGCACATGGCACACGGTTCAACCGTCGTCACCAGGGTACATTTCCACAAGTAGTCAGGGTCGTACTTCGCAAATGCCAACCGCGAGATCACCGTTTCAGCATGATCCATCAAACTCACGTTTCCCTGTTTCATCAGCACCGTCTCACCATCCGGCGCCACAAGCACTGCGCCAAAGGGTGGGTGACCGGATTCCACCGCTTCCTTGGCGGCCTCGGTGGCCGTCCTCAGATGTTTTAGTATCTGCTGATGATTGAGGGAAAAATCCTTCTGATTAGAAGAGGACTTCCAGTCCCCTAATTCCATCCCGGTGCAGGCGACGGGGATCCAAAGCAGAAACGCGAGCGAAAATGTCATTGCGATATTCTTCATTGCAATCTTCTCCTTTGAAAAATATGGTGTATGTCTCGAAAAATAAGATAGTGGATGAAATAAAAAAGACCAGATAGGGAAATAAGAATTAAGGTGAGTATCATCTACCAGTTAAAAAATCGTTTCATAGAAATCGGCTCTCTTCATGCGAAGTACTTCCTTAACTATGCACCTAACAAAAAGACCGAACTTTCTTACTCGGTCTTTTTGGGAATTTATTATCACCATAAACAGTAAAGTCTATATTATTACTCTTAGGTTCGTCTTTCTCCGCCCCTTCTTTCTTCTCCCACGCGTATTTCTTCCCTTCTTCTTTCTTCTCTTCGCCTTTCGACTTGCTGACGGATATCATATGCTTTGCTTTCGGTAATTTCAAAGGTCATGATAATGTACAGAGCCACTAAAGAGGTAATGATCGGGATACCGATATCACAAAGCCTCATCTGCAATAAAGTTTTGGCTGTTTGTGCAGAGCCCAATGCAACTTTAAAACCAGTCACGTTGAGCAGTATACCGGAAAGAATTGATGCACCGGCTTGGCCTAGTTTTTGTATCCACCAATAGATACCGCTAAACATGCCTTCCCTGCGGGTACCGCTTTGTAATTCGTCCAGATCACATACATCAGCAACCATGGAAGGAACGATAGTAAAGAGTGCTCCGAGGTGAAATGCCAAAAATGGTGCAGCGATCATCAATAAATATGGATAGCGGGGATTATACCCTATCCATTTAAGAGCATAGCCCAATATAGCCAAACACATAGCGATCAAAAAGGTTGTCCGCTTTCCGATCTTTGTGGCAACCCATGCAGTTAAGGAAATAGCGATTAAAGTACAGACGGAGCTGAGCGTGCCAAACCAACCAAGTAAGGTGCCGCCTTTTTGCCAATCGCCGCCAAACACATAGTAGACAATAACATACAAAGTAAAAGCAGAAGCGAGCATGAATCCGTTGAAAATCAGGAATGTTACCGCAATCAGTTTAACAAAAGGAAGGCATTTAAAAGAAGTTGCGCAATTGCGCAAGAGGTCTTTTATTACATTTAAACGGCCCTTCTCTCTTTCCGGCCTCGGTAAGTTAGCAAAATGCTCTTTATTGAAAATGGCCGGAAGGATACCGCCGACCACGATAAAAACCCCGACGCTTATAGCGATGGACCGCGCACCATGGACGATATCCGTAAACATAGCCTTATTATTCATGATCTTGAAGAACCAGGGAGCAACAAGCCAGGCAATTTGGGCGAAAAAGTTGCTGAACCCCTGCAGCCGGGTCCGTTCATGGTAATCAGGCGTCATTTCATAGCCGAGGGCGATCCAGGGTATCGAATAACAGGCAAAAGAAATAACAAAAAGGCACTGGACCACTAAAAAATACCAAAAATAGAAACTTTCGCCATGCCCCTTATAGAGGCGGAATAAGAGAGCAAATAAAATCCCTGAAAAAATAGCCCCGAAAAATATCCAAGGCCTGCGGCGCCCGAATCGGGTCCGGGTATTATCGGAACTATAGCCGATCATAGGGTCGGAAAAGGCATCGATCAGGCGAGGGATTGCTCCAAGGATACCGACTAAAGCCGGGTTCATGCCCAACCCGAGGTTTAAAACAATGACCAGCGAGCCGATAGCAGCGGCCTGAAATTGATTAACGAGCGACCCTATACCGTATATGGCTTTCTGAAAAACAGGGATACGGTCTTCGCGGGCAGTAAGATGGTGTTTTGGCTGGCCAGTCGCTTGTTCCATTAATTGCCTCCCTCTTGAATTAAAACAATGCTTCTAAATAAAAATAGTTCAGCTATTTTTCTAACGTCAAAATATTTGGCTTTATCTAATTAAATTAATGCCGGCAAAGGCTGTATTATAACAAATATATATACTATCCACAATAACATTATTGTTACAAGGTAGGCTTAAAACTATCTTGATTTTTATTATTTGGCAGGTTTTTCTACTATACTAACCAATATAACGCCACTTATACCAAAGACCAAAAAAACAAGTTAGAAGTATTTTCTTTTAAAGTAGAGCGCTACATTGACAAGGCTGATTAATACCGGAACTTCTACCAGCGGCCCGATTACTGCGGCGAACGCGGCGCCGGAATTGATCCCGAAAACAGCCACTGCAACCGCTATGGCGAGTTCAAAGTTGTTGCTTGCTGCGGTAAACGATAACGTCGCCGTTTTTGCGTAACCGGCGTTGATCTTTTTCCCCATATAAAAGGATACCAAAAACATGAGTAAAAAGTAGATCAGAAGCGGAACAGCTATTCTAATCACATCAAGCGGTATCCGGACGATGTATTCGCCTTTAAGCGAAAACATAACTACTATGGTAAATAACAGGGCAA
>JAQUNK010000013.1 GCA_028717645.1 Candidatus Omnitrophota bacterium | reverse complement strand
GTAATACCCTTTCTACAGGCTGTACCGCCGGAACAGATTCTTTGGGCTTCGGCCTGGAAACTATTCAGGATGGCGAGCAGGACATTATGATCACCGGTGCTGCGGAAGCGCCGATCACGCCGATCACTTTCGGCGCGTTCGACGTGGTCAATGTTTTATCGGCGCGTAACGACGACCCCGAAGCAGCCAGCCGGCCGTTTGATAAAAAACGCGACGGTTTTGTTTTATCCGAGGGTTCTGGAATACTCGTCTTAGAGGAATTGAACCACGCGCTGAAACGCAATGCCTTTATTTATGCCGAGGTCATGGGTTTCGGCACCAGCTGCAATGCCTTCCATATGACCGACTTGCCCTCCGACGGATCGGCCATGGCCAATTGTATCAATTTAGCGCTTAAAGACGCAGGGATGAAACCGCAGCAGATAGATTATATCAATGCCCACGGCTCATCCACGCGCATGAATGATATCTTCGAGACCTCAGCCTATAAAATGGTTTTTGGCGACTATGCCTATAAACTGCCCGCCAGTTCGCTTAAATCCATGATCGGGCATCCCCTGGCTGCGGCCAATGCCATTGAGCTGGTGGTTTGCTCCATGATCTTTCAAAGGAACCTTCTTCCCCCGACGATAAATCAGCAGGAAAAAGACCCGTTGTGTGATTTGGACTATATCCCGAATGTTGCCCGCGAAAAAAAGGTGGATACTATCATCAAGACCAGCAGCGGTTTTTCCGGAATTCATTCGGCGTTAATCTTGAAAAGGTTTGGTGGATAATGGACCCCGCACCTTCTTGATATTCAAGATGAATTTGAAGAAGGCTGTGGGTAGGAAGAGAGTTAAACTATTGTTTAAGAAATAAGAATGAAAGGAAGGTGCGGGGTGGATAAAATAGCAGTTACAGGAATAGGAGTAGTCGCGCCTTCAGGCATCGGCCGCCGTCAATTCTGGGCGAATATAAAAAGCGGCAGGTCATTTATCAAAAAGATCACCCGTTTTGACGCGTCCCGCTACCCGTCGCATATCGCCGGGCAGATTGACGACCTGGAAAAATACAGCCATGTTTCCGAGCGGCTCTTAAAAAAGATAGACGCCTTCTCGCACATGGCCCTGATCGCCTCGGAAATGAGCCTGCAGGATGCAGGTATCGAGATCGCCCAAGAGGATCCGAATCAGGTAGGCATATTTTTAGGTAATGCCATCGGCGGATGGCTCTACGCGGAAACGGAACTACGCGATCTATACATCGAGGGCCGCGAGGGAGTTTCGCCCTACATGGCCTCGGCCTGGTTCCCGGCTGCGCCCCAGGGGCAGATCTCCATTTATTACGGTATAAAAGGTTTCAGCAAGACCGTGGTCGCAGACAGGGCAAGTTCGCTGATGGCCATCGGCTACGCGGCAAAAACATTGAATAAAAATAGACTGAATATGATCCTCGCCGGAGGGATGGAGGCGCCGGTCACTCCTTACGCTTTGTTATGCTGCAATACTTACGGCGGCCTCTCTAAAGATAACGCACATCCGGAAAGTGCATACCGGCCTTTTGACAAGAAACGCAGTGGTATGGTCATCGGTGAAGGCGCAGGCATTGTAGTGATGGAACCCGTCGCGCGCGCTAAGGCCAGATCCGCGAATATCTCAGCCTATATTTCAGGCTATGGCACCAGCTGTGACGGAGTGAACCGGATCAATCCCGCCTCCGACGGAAAAGAATTGAGCCGGGCGATCAACCTGGCACTTACCGACGCCAAGATATCCAAAGATGAAATAGATTATATCAGTTTAGACGGCGCAGCCATAGACATCTGGGATAATTCCGAGGCAGCTGCGATAAAGAATGTTTTCGGCACGCGCTCAAAAGACATACCCATAAGCTGCCCGAAATCGATGTTCGGGAACTTGCTGGGCGCCTCGGGAGCAATGGACCTCATTGTCACCATCCAGGCCATGGAGCATAACCTGGTCCCGCCTACCGTGAATCTGGACGAGCCGAGCCCGAACGGATTAAATTATGTAACTAAAGAAGCAAAACCTTCTGAAATTAAAAAGGCCCTGATCATTTCGCGCGGCAGGGGCGGAATTAATTCTGTCTTAGTAGTAGAAAAAGCTTAAAATATAACGGAGGAAGAAATGAAGATATTATTTGTAATGCCGAAAGTAGGTGCCTGGGCAACGCACGGAATTCACCGTTCGCCTAACCAGCTCTACGCGCATTGGGCAGCGTATGTGCGCGAAAGGGGTTATAACGACGTATCGGTTATCGACGGAAGGGCGCTGGAGATACCGATGGAGCAGATCGTAGAGCAGGTCAAGCAGAAAAATCCCGACGTGGTGGTGATGGGTGAGCAGATCCACGGTTACGGCGGGTATGGCGTGTTGCGTTATTTTAAAGAAGCGGCGCAGAAAATTAAACAGGTGCTTCCCAAAACCAAGATCATCCTCGGCGGCCTGTGGTATTCGGCCATGCCGGTGCCGACCTTAGAAGAAAATGCCGCAGTAGACTTCGTGGTCATGGGCGAAGAAGAATCTTTCGGCGACCTGATCGAGGCAATAGACAAAAAGAAGAATCTTAAGGATGTGGGCGGTGTGACCTCGCGCATTGACGGCCAGATCGTGATGGGCCCGCATAAACCTTTGATGACCGACCTGGATAAACTTCCGCTTCCCGCGTATGACCTGTTCCCGATGGACAAATACGTCGGACATACTTATTGGAAACCGTTCGTGGATATGGTTACCAGCCGCGGGTGTCCGTCGGCCTGTACCTTCTGTTACGAGTGGGACCAGTTTGACCCGCGTTCACCTTCTGACTTTTTAAAATGGCGCGCCAAGAGCCCTGAGCGGGTGATCGAAGAGATGGAACTCCTGCAGAATAAATACGGGGTAAAAGTAGTGGTCATCCAGGACGACAATTTTAATGTCGACCCCGCGCGTGTTAAAAGGTTCTGCGAGCTAAAAAAACAGAAAAAGATCGATATCAAATGGGTGTCTCTGGGCCGGGCGGTGGATTGGGTGAATTGCGAATCGATATTGCCCCTGATGAAAGAGACCGGTTTGTTTATGGGCGTCTTCGGCATCGAGGTGACCACGCAGTCGGAACTGAAAAAGATCGCCAAGGGCACCACCATCGAGCAGATCAAGAAGACCATCGAGATTCTGCGTAAGCAGGATATCGCCATCGTCGCCGATATCATGATGGGCTTTGATTATGATACCGAGGAGATCGTCAAACAGCGTTTTGAATTTACCGACCAGGTGGACCCGGATATCCTTTGGGTGGGCTATGTTACGCCGGCCCCGAATTCCCCGATGTGGAAGATATCCTTAAAAAAGAACTGGATCGACCCGAAGAAAGTGGATTTCAGCACCTGGGATTTCCTGCATCCGGTAATTCCCACAGATCACCTTAGTATCGAAGACTTAGGCAGGCTTGGTTCATGGTGTATGCGCGAATTTTTCTCGAAACCCGGACGGATAAACCGGATCATGGAAAGCAATTTTGATCCGCTGGCCAAGCTTTGTTTTCAGGACGTTATGGCCGGAGTCGGTAAATGGGAAGCTGCAGCGACAAAAGGGGAAACCCATATTTGAAATCCGAAATCCGAATATCGAAATCCGAAACAAATCATAAATTCGGATTCTTCAAATTCCAAACATTTAAGTTTGGAAAATTGTGATTTGAGATTTCTAATTTGTTCCGAATTTCGGATTTAGAATTTCGAATTTTACCGAATATATAAGTTGGAGGAGCAGATGGATACAAAAACTAAGATTAAAGAAGTATTGGTGAAATTATTGAGGGTGAAGCCGGAAGAGCTAAAGGATGACGTGACGCTGGAGTCCGGCATCGGCGTAGATTCAACCGAAATGGTAGAAACGGTGATCGCTTTAGAAAAGACCTTTAATACCAAGTTGAGCCCGAAAGAGATAACCAAGGCATCGACGATCAACGACATCGAAAAAATCGTTAATTCAAAAATTGGTGGTTGATGAAAATAATCGATTTAAGCCTGCCCATAGACGAAAAGGCCTTTGAGGTGCATAAGGTCCAGATCGAACGCGTGGACCATAAAGCAGGTGTAGAAAAATTTAACCGCGTGATCATGGGTAAGACGCTTTTAGGCAAGTTAAAATATGCATTGGGCAAACGAATCGTCAAAAAAGAAGACCTGCCGGATGAAGAATTCCTTTCTTTAGAGATCGTGCATTCTCCGGTGCATATCGGCACACACCTGGATTATTCCTTCCATTACGGCTCGCTTTCTGAGAACCGCCCTTCGAAGACCGCGGATGAAATACCCCTGGAATATTGCTATCAGGACGGTGTAAGGCTCGATTTTTCCCACAAACTTCCTAATGAGATCATAAGAGCCCAGGATATTGAAACAGCCCTGGCCAAGATAAATTACAAATTAAAACCGCTGGATATCGTGTTTTTACGCACCGGCGCGGATAAATCCTGGGGCACGCCGAAATATTTTTCGGATTACCCGGGCGTAGACGTTTCTGCCATTGATTACCTTTTGGATAGGGGGATAAAAGTTTTCGGTGTAGATACCATGGGTATCGACCGGCCGTACCGCTTTATGCTCAAAGAATTCTTAGAAAAAAAGGACACAAAATATTTATACCCCGCACATTTCTATGGCAGGAAGAGGGAATTTATCCATATCGAGCGCCTGGCGAACCTAGAGAAATTGCCTGATTCCGGCTTTAAAGTGGTTTGTTTCCCGGTGAGGATAAAGAATACCGGTGCCGCCTGGGCGCGGGTTGTCGCTATTGTTTAGCTAAAGGAGAATATAATGGGCCATACCTGTAATTCCGTGATCATCAACGCACCATACGAAAAGGTCTTTGATATTTCTAATGATATCCCGCGCTGGACGCAATTATTCGGCGGTGAATATCAGAAGGCAGAGGTAGTGAAGAAAGAAGGGAACAAAATTACTTTTCGCCTGACCGATGACGAAGGAAAATCCTGGCAGTCCTGGCGCTTGTTGTTTAAAAGTAATTACCTTGCTTACGCGGAAAGAGAAGAGCCGAAATTCCCATTTAAATATATGAAGATCATCTGGCTCTATACGCCTAAGCCTGAAGGCGTGGAGCTGGTCTGGATACAGCATTTTGAAATGGATGAAAAGGCAAAGTTCAATGATGAGCAGGTCGAAGGTTTTATCAATAAACATTCCAAAGAGAATCTGGTGATCTTCAAAGAGTCGATAGAAAAAGCGTGTAAATAGTAAAGGTGTTCGTCCCGCTTCGCGGGGCTCGGAGGGAATATGACAGACTTAAAAGGAAAGACCGCAATTGTTACCGGCGCCAGCCGCGGTATCGGTAAGGCGCTGGCTTGTGTGGCTGCGAGCCTGGGGATCAATCTGGCTTTAGCTGCGCGCACAGAAGGCCCGTTAAAAGAAACAGCCGAGGAGATAGAAAAAAAATATAAGGTAAAGGTCCTGCCGGTGGTGACCGACGTGACCAAGTTAGAGGACCTGGAAAACCTGGTCAATAAAACAAAAGAAAAATTCGGCAAGGTGGATATCCTGATCAACAACGCCGGCGTATCCAGCCAGTATCCGTTCCAGGAGCAGCCTTTAGAGGACCTGGAGAGGCTGGCGCATACCAATTATTTGGGCTATGTGCGCCTAATCCGCTTGGTGATCAACGATATGATCAAGGCTAAATCAGGTGCGATCATCAATATGGTTTCCGGCTCGACACTTTGCGATCCCCTGCCGCGTAACTTTATCGTCTATAGTTCCCTTAAAGTTGGCCTCCGCGCATTTTCCAAAGCGCTTTTCTGGGAGTTACGCGATCACGGCATAAAGGTAACTTCTTTACTTCCCGGGGTCACCGACACCGACCTTACCGGAAAGCTTAAAGAGGTCACCGGAGATAATTCGAGATTAATGAGCACTGAAGCAATCGAAAACGCAGTAAAATTCGCGTTGACCGTGCCGGCGAACGTCTGCCCCTTGGAGATCGCAGTGATAAACCAGCAGACGCCCTGGACAGCGCCGGTCATTCCCTTTAAACAAACCCATCCGCAGAAGTAGGGGTATAGGGATAGGAGATAAGTGATACGCCGAAGGAGAAAAAATGGATAAGCAAGACGTAACCAATCTGACCAAGCGCTATTTGATCTGGCTATACAAGACGGTAAAAGATGATTTTGATAAATACGAAAGGAAGTTCACCCAGCTTTTGGTGGATGAGTTCCTTTTAAAAGAAATAGAAGAAGAGCTGAAGGATTCTTACCTGCCGCGTGAGAAAAAAGAACTGGAAAAGTTCGTCAATGATTTTAGGAACTATATAGCCGATAAAGAAAAGGCCTGTTTGCAGCTGAAATATAAGGGCAAAAGGATAAACCCGGACTTTATCTGGCTGGATGTAAAATTAAACGCCGTAGAGGCTGCGATCAAAAAGTATTTCGGCGCCAAGGGCCTGAAAGAAATAAAACAACTCTACGAGAAACAAACCATTGAGAGGATACTGAAAAACACGGAGCATAAATGATCATTGATGCCCATAGCCACTGGCTGCCGGCGAAGATCATCGAGAATGCGCATTTTTATCACAAAAGCTGGGGCGATATCGAGAGCCAGTTGGAGATGATGAAAGCTTCTGGCATCGATCGAGCCGTGCTTACTTATCCCACATCTGATGCGCACATAAAATTAGGCAGCTTTAACGAAGCGGCCAGGATCTATAATGATAGCATCGCGCAGATCATTAGCCGCTATCCCAGAAGATTCATCGGTGCTGCGATATTACCGGTGGGTAATTCCAAGGAAGTGATGGATGAATTTAAAAGGGCCATGGATTCAGGTTTTAAGGCGATCTCCCTGGCCTCGAGTTATAACGGGATATACCTTGATGAAGGCATGTTCTTACCTATATATAAGAAAGCGCAACAGGATAATATCCCCATTTTTGTGCATTCTCAAATAGTTAACCCTATCGGCTCTGAGCGCGTTGAAGACCCGTTGCTCACGCCGGTGATCGAATACGTTTTTGATACGACCATTTGTATCGGCAGGCTTTTGATGTCGGGAATCTTGCGCGAATACGATAAGGTAAAATTCATCTTTGCCCATTTCGGCGGGGTGATCCCGTTCCTGCAGCACCGTTTTGACGCAACATATTCAATGTTACGCAGCATAAATTTTGTCAAAGACCTGAAAGGTAATCCTACGGATTTCCTAAAGCGCATTTATGTGGATACTTCAGGCGATAAAACACAGAGTAATTTTGCCGCATCCCTGGAATTGCTAGGGCCCGGGCATATTCTCTGGGGCAGCGACTGGCCGGCGAAAAAAGATATCGCAGGTTCTATCCAGGCGGTAAAAGACCTGCAGATATCCGCAGCGGATAAAGAGGATATCCTGGGTAAGAATTTAGAGAAGATATTCAGTTAAAAGGAGAAAAACTATGCAGATGCAGAAAGAAGTTCATTTGACCGGAAAAGACCTGACGGGCATGGTGCAACTCAGGCCCCAGGATGTGGGCAAATACGCTATTGTCCCCGGTCCGCGCGACAGGCTGGATGTGCTGCTGAAAAAAATAGAAAATCCGGTGCGTAATTTTTCCTTTATGGAATATTCTATGTACACCGGTATGTACCAAGGCATCAAGATTACCGCAATGAACGGCGGAAGATTTTCCACGGATACCTCTATCACCAGTGAGGTAATGT
The DNA here is from genome assembly GCA_028717645.1 of Candidatus Omnitrophota bacterium. Lineage (GTDB taxonomy): Bacteria > Omnitrophota > Gorgyraeia > Gygaellales > JAMWDD01 > JAQUNK01. The sequence goes on along the minus strand of JAQUNK010000013.1, from coordinate 29,065 downwards.
GCAATGCCAAGATCGAGAATATCATCCGTATCGGTACTTGTGGCGCGTTGGATGAAAATATCAAGGTCGGGGACCTGTTCGTGGCGGATAAGATCATCCGTGGAGACGGGGTGACGCCTTATTATGTGGACAAGGATTTTCAGACGCAAGCGGATAAAAAATTGGCCGATACCTTATATGCGGTGGCAAAAAGTATGGGTGTCAATGTACACCGCGGAACAGTCTGGACCACGGATGCGCTTTTACGCGAGACCAGGGAAATAGTCGAGGCAAAGCGCAAGGAAGGGGCCCTGGCCGTGGATATGGTTTCCTCGACCCTCCTGACTATCGCCCAGACCTATCATATCAGGGCCGGCTCAATTCTGGCGGTGAGCGATAACGTGATCACGGGCGAGATGGGTTTTATGAACCCGCTTTATTATATGGCTGAGACAAAATTGATCGATATCGCGTTAGAAACAGTCAAAAAATTAGAGGGAAAATGATCCTCGGCAAAGAGGCTTCGCTAAGAAACGAAATTATCGAACTGGGCAGGAAATTATACACCCTGCGCCTGGTCGTGGCGCGCTCGGGGAACTTAAGCGCCAGGCTGGATGAAAATAATATCCTGATCACGGCCACCGGCGCCAGCCTCGGTAATTTAACAGGCGAAGATATCCTGAAAGTGGACTTGACTAAAATACCGCCGCCGGGCGTAACTTCTGAATTTCCTATGCATAGTTTGATCTACAAGAACTTTCCGGCAAAAGTGATCATCCATTGCCATCCGACGCTGACCAATGCCTATTTTGCCAGCCACCAGACATTAAAGACCTTAACTTTCGAAAGTAAATTTTATTTGGGTGATATCCCGGTAGTGGAACAGGAGACACCCACAGTGACCAAGCCGGAATTAATTATCGCTGCGCTAAAATCGGCAAATTTAGTGGTCTTAAAAAATCACGGCGTGGTGGCTTTGGGTGAAAAATTCAGCGACGCGCTTTATTTGATCGAGGCCCTGGAAGAGGCGGTTAAGGTAGCCAGTGTGGCGCGGCTGTATCAAAAAGATATTCTCGACGGCCTGGACAAGGCCCTAAAGGAAGACTTGACTAGCGATGAAAGTTATTTAATGTTTTCCAAGGAACACATCCAGGCCATCGTGGATTTAGTGAACAAGGATGAATTTATCGGGCAAAAAGGCAAGGAAATGGACCTGACCTTGCAACTGGCCATAAAATTAGACGGCGCCAAAGATGTTTATAAATTCGTGATCGAGAAAGGGAAAATAATCAGGCTGGATGCTGATGAAAATGCGCCCTTTGTGATTTCGGCACCGCGCGATGTCTGGGAAATGGTGTTTTTGGGTAAGCTCGACCCGTTTGTGGCCACGATGCAGGGAAAAATGAAGTTAAAAGGCGAATTGGGAAAACTTTCCCGCTGGTACGTGCCGTTTACGCGCCTTTTTGAATTATTTAAACAGGTAAAGATCAAGTAACCGCTTAAAAAATATGACAGAGAGAGTGATCATTTCGGGGTTCGGCGGGCAGGGGATAATGCTTCTGGGAAAATTACTTGCCCAGGCTGCCTTAAACGAAGGTAAGAATGTCACCTGGTTTCCTGCGTATGGCGCAGAAGTGCGCGGCGGCGCTTCTTATTGCATGGTGATCATTTCCGACGACGAGATCGCTTCTCCGATACTGGAGAAGGCGGATACCCTGATCGCGATGAACGGGATATCGCTGGAAAAATTTAAACCGAATTTAACTCCCAAAGGCCTGCTTATTGCCAATACCTCTTTGGTCGATAAAGATATCGAGCTAAAAACCGGTGAAGTAGTAAAGGCCCCTTTTACGGACATAGCTTCGAAGCTGGGTAATATCAAAGTTGCCAATACCGTGGCCTTAGGCGCATATTTGGCCAGGAGAAAAACTATTTCCGAGAAAAATGTTTTAAAGGCGATAGAGGACTTAGCGCCTCAAGGCAGGCAAGACCTGATCGCGATCAATAAAAAAGCACTGGCAGAAGGGATAAAATATGCTTCGGGTTAGGTTCGCTCCGTCACCGACGGGGTATTTGCATATCGGCGGCTCGCGCACCGCACTGTTTAATTGGCTCTATGCCAAGGCTCGGTGCGGAAAATTTATTTTACGTATCGAAGATACTGACCAGGCGCGCTCCAAAAAAGAATTCCTGGATGAGATATTGGAAAGCCTGAAATGGCTGGGCATGGATTGGGACGAGCTGTATTATCAGAGCCAGCGTTTTTCAATCTATAAAGAACACGCGCAAAAATTACTGGATAAGGGCCTGGCCTACTTAGAAGGGCCGGCGATCATCTTTAAGGTGACCCCGCAGATAATAAAGGTAGAAGACCTGATCCGCGGGGAAATAGAATTTGATTCATCGACCATCAAGCCCCAGGTATTGATCAAGACCGACGGTACACCCACCTATAACTTCGCCTGCGTCGTAGATGATGCGCTTATGAACATCACGCACATCATCCGCGGCGATGACCATATATCCAATACGCCCAAGCAGGTGCTTTTGTATAACGCGCTCGGTTTTCCCTTACCCAAATTCGCGCATATCCCTTTGATCATGGGCGAAGAAGGCGGCCGGCTTTCCAAGCGTACGGGTGCCACGGCGATCAGCGATTACCGCAAAATGGGCTATCTACCCGAGGCGTTGATGAATTACCTTATGTTGCTCGCCTGGTCGCCGGGTGAAAACCAGGAGATCATCGATGTCGCCGGCGCTATCCAGCGTTTCGATATAGCCAAGGTAAATAAGACCGCTGCGGTATTCGATATAGATAAACTGAACTGGATAAATAATTTTTATATCAAAAATGCCGATCCCCAGAGATTGCTTGGCCTGGTTATCCCGCTTTTAGCGGAAAAAGGCTTGATCGAAAAAGATAACCCAGATAAAGATCATATTTTAAGCATAGTGAAATTATTCCAGCCGCGGCTAAATACCCTGGGAGATTTCCCGGGCTGGGCAGATTTCTTTTTCCAGAAAGAAATAAATATCGAACCAAAGGCCCAAGAAAAATTCCTCTCTAAGGACCTTTCGCGAGAATTCCGCCTGTTTATCCAGAGATTGGAATTGATAAAAGATTTTAATATTGCTACAATTGAAGAGGCGTTCCGCGCCGTGGTCAAAGAGCTGAATATCGAAAGCAAAGCACTGATCCATCCTATCCGTGTTGCGCTTACCGGAAAGACCATCGGCCCGGGGCTTTTTGAGGTGATCTATTATTTGGGCCTGGAAAGTACCAGGCAGAGGTTAGAGAAGTGGATAAAAAAATAATCAGGACTTTTTTCGCGGGATTGTTCGTGCTTGTTCTGTTTTCCGGTTGCGCCAGGACACAGTCTCCGGTAGCCGCATACTTAAAAATAGTAGAGAACGCCAATAAGGGCAACTGGGAATATGTCTATCTCAATATCGATGAGTATTCCCGGGGCGTGATCAACACCTCGCTTAAAATAATGGCGGACCTCGCGCATACCTTTAAAGGCGATAGGGCGAAGAAAAAAGAATATGCTTCCGGCAAGGAACGTTTTATTGCTATGTGCACTAACCAGGAAATAGTCGCAGAAAATTTTAAGAAAAATAACCCTAAGGTTACGCTATCCAGAATAACAGGAACAACGGCCTATTTAGACGTTCAAGAAGAGAACAAAGAACCGGACAAAGTGGTAATGCATTTTGAAGACAGGCGCTGGAAGATACATATCGAAGAATAGGGAGTGAGAATGAAAAATTTTAACGGTTTATTTAGCATAGCTTTATTGATTTTAGCCGTAGTCATTGGATGTTCTTCTTTACAATATTCTGTGGATAAGGGAAAGCCGAAATTAGGCATCCCTTTTGATACGCAACCAGATAATGTTACTGTAAATCAGGAAACAAGTGACATCAGCAATAACACCACTCCGCTAAATCTTCCTTAATTGGACAATTTAAGTAAAAATAATTTAAATTGGACAATTATAATTAGCACATCGCTTAGTTAATGAAACCGTTTTCCTAAACCGCCAATTATAGCCTTGTATTTTCATTTATTTATTATATATTTAATATAACGAATCCGTAACGCCAGGTGATCAAAAAGACGCCCAATCCCTTGATTATTTTTAGGGGGATTGGCCCTGAGTAGAAGTGAAAGGGCCAAATGGAATATTTTTTTTCCATACTTTCTAAAAGATTTAAAAAAGTTTTTTCCTCCTTCGCAATCCAAGTAGTCAATGCTAGGGTATTGCTTCGGAGGATTTCGTTTAATGGGCAAGCCAAAATAAGTTGTTTTCATAAGTTTTCGCTTGCCCGGCGGGTGCTCAATTCAGTTATTTTAATTGTCTTCTTGAGCCAGCAGCTGGTTTTTGCTGCTGGCGTTTCTCCATTAGAGCTAGGCCCTGCTTTAGCCAGCCATTTACAACAGATCAGTTTTACTTCCAGCTTAACTTCTTTTAACCCGCCTATTTTAAGGTTCTTAAACGTAGAACGCGACAATCCCTACAATTATTTCAATTTCCTGCTGGATAAAGGCGATAGCCACCTCACTACTTCTAACCTGAATAAAGAAGCGGAAAAACTCATTTCCTATTTTAAGATCGGTATTGCTTTGCCCAATGAAAACTTCTGGGTGAATTTAAAGCCCAATGAAAAAGAGAGTATCTTACCGCAGGACCTGGAAAGAACAGACCTGGGCAAAGTCCTCCTGGAGGCGGACCTGCGCCTGAAAAAAGATGCGGCCAGGCTCCTGCACCCGGAGCACCCGCAGGGAAAAATCTTCTGGTCAAAGATATTCCAGAAATTAGGCAATAATGCCCAGGTCACTACGCAGAACAGGCTCTGGATCGTCCCGGATAAGGCCGAGGTCTGGCAGACGGAGGACGGCGTTTTGGTGGTTGAGTCTTCTTTGAAAGTCCTCTTGGAAAACGAATACCTGAAAAAAACGCCGCAGGATGATACGCAGGCCTTTGCTGAAAATCTGATGAAGGAGACCATCCTTCCGGAACTGACCAAAGAAGTAAATACTATTTCTGCCTACGCAGGACTTCGCCAGGTTTATAATGCTTTGATTTTGGCGCAGTGGTTTAAACAGCAATACCAGGGAAAGTCGGCACCCTTAGCCGCAAATATTGGCCGCGGCCTTACCGAAGACCTAATATCCGCTACGCCCTGGTCCAAAGAAGACATCTGGCAGCAATATATTAGATCTTTACAACAAGGTGAATATAAAACGAAAGTAGCGCAAGGCAATATACAGATCCAGTATTTTAGCGGCGGTATAGATTTCGCAACAACTCCTATCGTGCTCACGCCGGTAAAAGATACCACGGATATTTCCAGCAGCCCGCTGGGGGACAAATTGGGCACTAATGGCGGATTTTCTTTCGTCGAGGTCGGGCCGGAATTGAAGACTTCATCGCCGTTGGAGAGTTTTACGGGGTTTGGGAATAAATCAGAACCAGATTCATGGCTCTTTGATCTTTTTGACAAAAAGCAGCCAACGGCCCCATTATCGGAAGAACAAGTTATTCATTGGATTCGCGAGAGGCAAAAAAAATCTTTTCGCGTAGATAGAACGGATTTTTCTAACCAGTTCCTTATGGGTAAGGCAGAAACTCAATCTCTGGAGATCCTCGTAAACTTAGTTAACCATCCGGATAGGAATATTCAAATGGCGGCAGTTGAGTTGCTTTGGGATCTGCAGGCTAATCCAGTGTTCTATTCCCAGCAGCCGTTCTATAAAAAATATTTTTTACAGGCGCTGACCAGGGATACTCAAAAGACCAACAGTTTAATAGATTCACTTTTATCAGACTTAAGGAACGGTGATTTAAATACCCTGACGGTGCTTGTTCATATCGGTTCGGCATTAGAATTGCCCGACGCGGTATTTAAAGGCATTGCCGGAATATGCGCGCAAGAAGATGCTGCTAAAAAAGTACTGGATACAATAAGTTACGCATCTCTACTTATACCGAGGCTCGGACCTGAAACACAGCGGACATTCTTACCTGTTTTAAAACGAGGCAATGAATATATGGTCAACTATTTGGTCCGCTACATCTACGCGCCCTTGAGCCGCAATAGCGCAATTGATGTAGAGGTATTAAACGCCATTCTTAAGCAGGCCTCGGCCGAAATCGCCCCGTCTCTAATTCAGATTATTACTAAACAGGCAGATTTCCAGGCCCTATCCCCGCAAAGCACGGATTTTTTGGTTAGGGCGTTAAAAGAACAAAATGAATACGCAGTCTGGGATTCCGCCGCTATTGCGGTAGGCAAGCTGGCCCAATCGTATAAAGAAGGAGGAAAACAAGAGGAATTAATACGGCTTAAGGAGAAGCTTATTGAAGAATACACAAAGGCCGGTACGCAAGAGAAGAATAAATGGGCTTTGGCGCTGGTTGAAGCAGGGCACTCTATTGACCTCGGCGAAAAAATTATCTCTGAGTTAAGGACAGCGGAAATCGATATTACTGAAGCGGCCGAACGGCTTCGTGAAGACAGAAATACGCCATTCTTTTTCTTAAAAAGCCTGCCGCAGAATGCAAGCGAAGACAGAGCGCTTTTTTGGCTGGCCGGCCAGATCGAAACGGAGATTTCGCTTTGTGCGCTTTCCCAGGACAGGAACCCCGCAAAATCCTTCTTTATACTTAGAAAAGGCATTGAGAGTGGCGCATCCGTGGGGGCAAGCGGTTCTCCCACTGCCGAACTTAAATTGCATTCTCATCCGCGCATGGATTTGGTGGAAGATTTGATACACCAGGTAGAGGTAGTAGGTTCAACCGCGGATATTGAATACGCCCTGCCCGAAGCTTTTGACGAATACATTTGGGCCAGGGAAAAACTTTGGCGCACACAGAAAGTTACAGGGACAGAAGCCGCTAAAGTAAAACCAGGTTTATGGGTATTTACGCATCACGATACCGGCCAAGTTATGGAAATAGCAGATAGCGACCGCCTCGCCCAGGATAATATAATTAAAGATTTTCTTTCTAAGGGCGGCAGTTTTACCATTTATGTGGACTACGGCAGATTAGGCCAATATGAAACTACCTATGAACCAGGCCTGACCATCCACCAGGCCTGGGAGCGCGCAATTGTTGAATCCGCATCCTCGCCGGTGGCCTCCCCTGTGCTTGATGAAGAATCAATGCAGTATTTAAGGAAAGATTTTGTTAACAACGTCAGGAGTATAATGCAACAAATTGGCGTAAAACCTCTGCTTGATACTCAAGGGCAATATTTATTCAGCGCGGGAAGTTCTGTGCATAAACTGTTTTTAGAGTTCTTCGTCTGGGAGTTGGAACAGCTTCCGTTTGATAATAAGGTCGGGGTTACTTTACTCGGTAGGCAGGATTCTAAAGAGGCCCTGGCCCGGTTGATCAGCTATCTCAAAACGCAGTCAGCAGGGCTGGAAAATACAAAGAAGTGGGATGCCGCAAGAGCGAAAGACGTTGACGCTATCTTTGCTGCCGGGAAATCAGAATTATTTAAAAATGAAATTTACCCGGGTACAAAAATAGAAGATTTTGCCTATAACGTAGATTTAGAAAACGTGTTTGAAAAAGGACAAAAAAAACCCGCAGGCAAAATTAAGTTAGAAAGATTTTTTGTCACGCAGGAGCCGTTTAGGGTCCTGACCTGTGGGACGATTACGGTAAATTTAGTGAATGGCGAGATCCTTGTGGATTTGATAGGTAAAGGCCCGCTTGTCAACAATATACATAATGATGGCAAGTTCACTTCTTCGCCCCTTACCGCGCCGCAGAAGACGGGGGTTTCGTCGCCGGTTAACAAGGAGAAAATAAAAACGCACTCAATATTCAATAAGATAGTATTATTGGCTTCGTTTTTTGCCCTGCCGTTTATGATATCGGGAGATAATATAAAAATTCCAATTCCCTATCTGTTTTTTAGCAAGCCCAATTTAAAAACACTGCCTCTATTATCAGACAAAAAGGTCCTAGAAGCCTTAGGGTTAAATACTTATAGTTGGTTTGACTACAATAATTCAAAGTCAGAAAAATTGTCTGCATTAGAAATATCACTGCCGGCTTATCCGCTTCAATCTTCAGGACAGTTAGAAAAATTTAGCCAATGGCAAGACATTTTGAATATAGATTTGCAGGAAAATAAGCTTTATCAGATATTCAGGCATAAATCCAAACCGATATTTTTCTTTAAGTTCAGCGACGCTTCAATGCAAGGCTTGGCGTTTGATCGGCTCTATTTTGCTGTGGAAACAGAAACTGGCCTATTGTCAGATGAAAAATTGTTGGAAGAAGCAAAAAGATCCAATTTCAAAGGAGGGGCAGGGCACGATTACAAATTAGCGGATATAGCAAATTTCTATACCCTTGCTGAAAAAGAAGGGATTAAATTAAATATCGTAGAACAAAGGCTAAAAAAAGAATTACTCGGGTTAAAATTATTGATTAATAACGGCGACACGTATACAGCCAGCCCTGAGAATGCCGCGATCGTGAGTTGCTCTGTGCCGCAAGGCGGTGGCTTTGGAGCAGCTATAAACTACCAGGCAACAATTCAACATGAATTAAACCACGCGGAGTATTTTACGAATCCGAGATATCGTCAGGCCGCAAGAAATTTATGGTTGAGCCTTTCAGAAAGCGAACGACAATTCGTTAAGGCGTATTTTGACCTTAGTTACGATATCACTAACGAAGATTTGATAATAAGAGAATTTACCGCGACGTTTAGGGATAAAAATGATTTTTTGACTAATTACCTTGAACCTTTAGGCAGTCAAGTTATAGCTTCCAAAAAAGGCGATGATCTTTACCCATTGCGGCCATATTTTAATTCAGAAGGCGACCTTACGGAAGAAGCCCTTCGGACGGTCGATGATTTGAATAAACGCGTTCTTTCTATCGAACCCGCCGCCTCCTCGCCGCTGGCCGCGCCGCAGAAGATGGGGACTTCTTCTCCGGTTACGCAAAGCAGCTTCAAACAATTCGCTAAAATAGCACTTCTCTCCGGATTGATATTTTCTTTTTCACCAGTGTCTTCTATCGCCGGTATTATCCATAAGCCGGCAAGGGAAATCCAAAGCCCGCCGGCAATAACTTTAACCCAGCCAGAAACAGCGTTTGATCAAGAAAATACCGCCAAGGTACGGAAAATACTGATATTCAGTCCTCTGGACGCGGAGCAAAGAGCGGGCCTGGGCATAGAAGATCCTGTTCCATATTTGATCAATCTTTTGCAAAACGATCCGAAAGATGCGGTCCGCATCAATGCGATACAAACTTTGGGCCAAATAAAGGATCGTCGGGCAATTAGTGTGCTGATCAAAACATTGAAAGATCCTCAGCCGGCCATACGCCTCTACGCGGCAGAGGCCCTGGGCGAGATAGGCGATCCCTCGGCAGTAGAAGCATTAATCAAGAGCTTAAATGATCCTGATGACAATTCCAATGTTACTGTGCGAGCGGTAAAGGCCTTAGGTAAGATAGGTGACCCGCGGGCCACAGGTGTTTTAATAGAAATATTAAAAGGTCCAAATCGGTTTAGCCAGGAGGCAGCGGCAGAGGCCCTGGGTAGAATAGGAGGCCTAGAAGCAACTGCGGCATTAATCACAGCGCTAAAAGATCCTCATCCACTTGTCCGTGGGGCAGCGGCAGAGGCCCTGGGCAAAGTGGGGGACCTTATGGTGGTGGATCATTTAATAAAAATATTATTGGAAGATCCGGAGCCGCTTGTCCGCGCGCAGGCAGCGAATGGCCTGGGTGCTTTGGCGCTACGGGTAAAAGATGAAAGGCAGCGGAATTTATTTTTTCAGTTAGGCAATAGAAGCAATGAGATATTAGAGGGAACGATGTCTCCCGCGGACATAATGCGTATTTGGGATAACCCCGCTTTTGCCGAGAAAACCGCATCTTTTGCTGCGGCTAATCAATTTTCCGTGGCCCGCGCGATAGAACTTACCCTGAACCGCTTTGGCGTGAAAATAGACGACCGGAATATAGAAATAACCCTGCCGTATGTTCTGAAGGCAAGAGAAGTTTATAGCCAGAGGAATTTAGGCAATAGCGATACTTTTTTGATCGTCGCTGCTCACGAGGAAGGGGTCTTTAAACCGGAAGAAGTAACAAGTTTATTCCAAGGATTCGGCTTGAAACAGGAAAACATAAGAACTTTTAAAGGGACTTCCGAAAAAGCGAATTTACGCAAGGCTGTAAGTGGTTTAGAGTTTAAAGAAGTATTGCCTCGTTCTGTGGATATTTATCTTACTGGCCACGGCGGCGAACAGCACTTCTGGTTGGCTGCCGGCCAGGTGGGCCAGCAGGATTCCGATGATCTGCAGAATCCAATTGCCTATAGCTATCAGGAATTAGCCGATGACCTGCTTAAACTAGCCCAAAAATACAACGGAGAGCTTTCTCAGGTCAATATTATCGTAGATGCGTGTTTTTCCGCAGACTTCGCGGTAAATACCTACAATCTGTTAGCAAAAGAACTTAAAGCTGGTCGTATCAAGAGCCTGCCGGTAATGGTTACCGCGACTAACAGGGGCGTGGTTTCTTATAAAGGAGTATTTTTAAAGAGCCTTGTTTCGGCGGCAAAATATAAAAAAGAATTTACCTTGCAGGTCGTCTATGACGCAGAACAAATAGCCAGTATAGGTCTGGAGCTGATCCCGGGCAGGGGAACAATGTTCGGCCAGGACATAGCCATATTCCTGCCTTTGTCCGGGGCAGACTTCCAGGCGCTTAAAAATGAATTGGGAGTAAAAAATATACCTCGGCCGCAAGAGAAGAAAATAGTGTCTCCCACTGCGGAAGCTGCACCGGAGGAGCCGGTAGTTATCCCCTTAGGTGGAAAAGGAGCAGGAGCGGGAAATGCCTTGAGTCCTTCTCTGCCGGTAATAGACGCGCGGCGGGAATATGTTGAAGGCGAAACCTCTGCCTCTTCGCCGGTGGTGCAGGATGCGGCGGCGACAAAAGAACGTTTGATGATCAGCGCGCGGATGTTTTTCCACGGCGGAAACGCGTATTGGAACATATCCGGCTTACTCCATACCCTATTTGATGATATACACATGTTAGGTTATAGAGCCGGTGAAAAAGAAGAATTCAGTCAAGCAATGGCTCCAATGGAGGATTTCGTAAGGGGATATCAGGAATTAATGGAGCCCTTTTTGGAAAAAGCGTCCAATAAGTCAGATAAAGAACTGGTCTCGAGTTATAAAAAATTATGGGAAATGTTCATCGCTTCGGAACAAGGCATCGAGGTTTTGCTCGCTAAAGAAAGGAAGACAAAGCTTGAAGAAAAATACGAAGAAAGAGTTCTTGGCCGGATCAAACAGAAGCTTCTACGGCTGGAGCAAGTCTTGTATTTCTTGCTGATAAGATTCCCGCAGCAAAATTTACGCCATGAAGAAAGCGTAGACGTTGCCGGGATTCTGGAAGAGATACACCAGAAAGCAGCAGAGGCGCACATAAAGGGTGAGCCTATTCCTGAATTGAGCATTAGACAGGATGGGGAAAGTATAATTGAGGGAACAGACCGCTTTGCCTTACAAATCGCCTTAGAGAGGTTTGTTTCCAATGGCGTACATCTGGGGATCAAGAATATCTTTGTCAATTTAAGCAAAAAAGGCAGCCAGTTAGAAATTGCCATCGAAGATAACGGCCAGGGTATACCTAAAGAAGTATTAGAAAGAAATACTGTAGATGGACGGCAGAAGATCTTCGAACTGGGCTTTTCAACGCGGGGAACCAGCGGCACAGGCATGGCCTTATCCTATCAGATCATCCGCATGTTGGGCGGTGAAATCGCCGCGGATAATTCCAGCCAATACGGCGGCGCGAGCTTCGTAATTAAACTGCCGGTTAAGCCTATCTCTTCTGCGGTGACCGGAGACAAATCTATTTCCTCGCCCCTAACCGCCGAAGTGAGTGAAGCGAACGGAGTCCCGAATGTCAATAGTTCGCCTGAAGACACGAGGGAGCCGCAGAAGCCGGGCACGTCATCGCCGGTGGAGCAGGAAATAGATAAGATCATAAAGTTATACCAAGGGAAAGCGGACTCACAAGAATTTAAAGACGCGCTATCAAGATATGGGCTGGATCCTGTGTTAGTGAAAGCGGAATTAATGGCCATTATTAAGCAGGCGGTGAAAGCGTCGCTAGGGCAAGGAGTCCTTACTTATTTTGCTGAGCCAGGAGGCCAGATCGATGCCTTAAGCCGGCCGGGCCTGGATTTCGTAGTGAAGATTTTACATCCAATTTTTTGGCCCGCGTATAGAGCCTATTTTATAAATAGAATACAGCCCGGCCTAGCTATAGCGCAGGGGAACCTGGATAATCATTTTGCCGCCACCATAACCATAGATAATTTAGAAATTAAAAAATCCGACGGCCGAAACTTGATCATTCCCACTGCGATAATCCAAGAAAAGCTTATCCCGCTGGACGAATATTTAAGAACGCTCACTTCCAGGGCAATGGGAGAAGCTGGGGGCGAAGAGGCCTTTGCCAGACTATCCGCGCAAGAGAGAAACAGATTACCGTCTTATCAAGAAGCAGGCCGCGTAATACAAGAGTTAAAGAAAAGACATTTGGAAGTGCTACAGACGGGCGTCTGGGATGAAGATATAAAGATCCAAAACTACGGCATTGATAGGAATAGCCAGATCAAAGGCTTCGATGTGGATAAATTGAGCATCGTCCGTCTTCCCCATGCGCGGATCGCCGCGCATTACAATGACGTCATTAAGAGTAGTTTAAGTGTGATCAACAATGATTTCACCGCATTTTTTAAGCCCTTTACGGAGCAAGAGATCAGCGATAACCTGAATAAAGCTCCGGAGAGCAGGCAGGAAATAAATCATATAGTTACCGGCTTGGCGACGGAAAAAATAAGGGCCTATTTAAAAGAGAAAATAACAGGACCCGTTTCCTCTTCACCGATGGCAGACGACCATTCGGAACAGTTTTGGGGTGCTCTGATCAGGGCCTACAGCCGCCAATTAAAAATAACTTCTCAAGAGACTATGCGCCGCTTAGACGGCGAGACCATTATGCTGGTCGGCACGCCCAGCAAGGATTTTCCGCAAAAGTTGTCCGGCCAGTTACCGGACAGCCGGATCATTGTGGTAGACCCGCGCCTTAAGACCAGAGACGAAGGGAAGATCAGTTATTTCGGCATCCCCGTCCAAGGCATCGGCGATTATGATTTCGAGGCAAAAGTAGATTTTATCTTCTCCAGCGGCTTGTTTAACCCTGAGTTTAAGCCTGTTATCGCAGGTAGTTCTGGCGATCCTGAGATTTATGAACATATGCTTCTAGCCATGAAAAAGACCTTAAAACCCGAGGGCATTGTTTTGCTTAGCAGCGTTGATCGTAACCTTGAGCTGGAAGAAGCAGCAGGCAAAGTGGGATTAGATATGAGGAATATTGACCCTAAAGAAAAAGGTTCTTATATCATCCGCCAATCTGTGGCCGAAGGCTCGTCTTCGCCGGTGGAAGGCACAATAGCATTTGCTATGTGGCAGAAAGCAACTGCGCAGCTTAAAGAAAAATTCCCCGATGTTTATACTACAAGCGTTTCCTCAAAGTATTATCAAGAACGTAGAGATACGGCAACGGCAGTTTTTAAATTCCTGGGCAAGGTTTTTGAAAAAGCGAAAGAGCAGCCGGATACGCGCATAGTATTCTTGAGGGCAGGGGCAGATCCTCTTTATGAGGCTGCCAGATATATGAGTGAAGTTTTAGGCGAACAGGGTTTTCCTGCCGAGCGAATGCACAGCGTTTGGGCGACGATGGGTAACTATGATGCGATACGGAAAAGCCCGGAACAAGCAGCCTATTTTGTGAAATATCTTTATGATCAGGGAGTTTTTAAAGATACGCAACATATCCTGATCGTAGATACTGATTCAGGATATGATTTTCATGGCACGGATTCACTTTTCGGGGATACCCTTCTGAATAGCGATGCTATAAAAAAAGCAAACGGAATATTTAATCTTAATCTCAAGCCATTTAATACCAAAGAAGGGATATCTTTTGAAGTATTTTATATGTATTTTGCTAACAAGGCATTCACCTATAAAAACGTCCCTGTCTCTTCCTATAAAGATTATGATCCTCAGGATCAAAGCGGAGTATCAAGATATTGGTCACCCGTAGACCGCATGCCAAAATTAGAAAGCGTTGATCCGTTATTTGATCGGAACACTAGTACCAATAAAGTTTATCCTGTTATCAAGCCTTCTTATGCCCAGAAATTTACAGGAGATGAACTTAAGGCATTTTATTATTTTGAGCATACACATTTCTTGGCCAATTTACTCCATGTCCTTGGCGCGGAAGGTTATGAAACGCGTCGGGCCGAAGAGAATCTTATTAACGAATTCAGCAGCAATATAACTAAATTAAACGATATTGCGCCGGAAGTTATTGCGGATAAAGCGGCTGGAGAATTTCCAGAATCAGAATCTTTTGCCTCTTCGCCGGTAGAAATAGAAGAGCATTCAGTTTTCACGCAGATCCGCGGCCTTACCTGGTCGGGGCGGCTGGATCGCCTGCATGATGAGATAATAAAGATATTGGGAGGGGAAACAATTTCTACCCAAAGATTTTCGTTCACCGCGGAAAAATTCTCCAAGGACAAGCCCTTGCTGGTCGTAGATGTCGGTATTGGATATGACGGCGGATCGGTAACCAAAGAATTAGCGCTGAAATTGAAAGAGGCTGGTTTTAAGGATATTACTATGGTCGGCGTAGATAGTAGGCCCGAATATGTAAAGAAGGCGAACGATAGTTTGAAGGATCCGGCACTCGAAGCAAAACTAGAAGGCATTAAGCTGTACTTCACGCATTATGACGGTAGTTTTGATCTAAGCAAGGTAAATATCAATGGGAAAAGATTGGAAAATATAGATGTGGTTTTGGTCTCCAATGTCCTGGGATATTACGACATACACCAGCGGGTAGAAGCGATAAAATATTTAAAAGCGGCATTAAATGAAAGAGGATTATTGTTTGTTTCTAACGGCCCGGGCAGGAACGATGGTGCTATACAGTTTATGGTATATCCCCGGAAAGGCCAGGCAATCAGCCAATTGCTTACCAAAGAAGGCTCGCCTTACTTCTCTCGGCTACCTCAGCGATTCCGCGATCCAGAGGAGTCTGGCGTGGCTTCATCTTCATCGCCGCTCTCAAAGCAAGATATCGCTGGGATAGATTTTAGTTCCATCCAAATAAAGCAGATGGACTTAGGCAAGGATGCACCGGCTAACCCGGTGGACAGGAAAATTTATTTTGCGCAAGGAATGTTCAAGCACGGCTGGGATGCATTAGCAGCGCTGTATCTCAAACAGGCAATTTCGCTTTTAAAGCATAATGTCACTAATGATTATCAGCAGAAAGATCTGTTGATGAAGTTGCTCACTGTGTTGGGGCAGAAAGAGCAATTAGATGAGGAGAGCATAGAGTTCTTTAGAGAGATGAAAGATACAGGATCAATTCCTTTGGCATAAACGAAAAAGGGCGCTGTTTGTTCCTTCCTTAAGAGGGCGTCTTAAGGAAAAGGATTCGTTAACAAGCGGCGCCTCTTCTTTAAAATTCGAAATCCGAATATCCAAATTAGAAACAAATTAGAAATTGCAAATCACAATTCCCCAAACTCATAGAGACCTTTAAATCATAGCGTTTGGGCTTTGGATAATTGGGATTTGTGATTTGTGATTTGTTTTGGATTTCGTATTTCGAATTTCGGATTTCGGATTTGCTATTCTTTACCTCCTACTATAATAGACGTAGCAATTAGCCAAATCTAACATGAATTTGTTTGACGCGGTGCCTGCTTAGCGGTAAAATTGAATTGATGCGTAAAGTTAGATTAATTCCAATCCTTACTGTAATAATAGTCCTATTTTCTGCTTATTGTGCCTATACCGCTTTCCTGCCCAAATTA
This sequence comes from Candidatus Omnitrophota bacterium, assembly GCA_028717645.1. GTDB lineage: Bacteria > Omnitrophota > Gorgyraeia > Gygaellales > JAMWDD01 > JAQUNK01. The sequence goes on along the minus strand of JAQUNK010000013.1, from coordinate 13,120 downwards.
TTCGAATTCGATAAGAAAGATGCCCTGAAAGAATGGGAAGAAAAAGTTTTCAAGGGCAAGGTTTTATACGAAGTCGTACCGGATAAGAAAAAAAGCTACCTGCTTGCGGACAGCAATCAGACCTGTTCCGGAATATTTTATAAGATCAGGTTTAATCCCAATAATGAGCCGATGATCAGCTGGAAATGGAAGGTGCTCCAATTTCCTAAAAAGGCCGGCACGGCAGAAGGGGGATGGCTGGAAAAGGACGACTATGCCGCGCGGGTCTATGTTATTTTTCCTGCGCTTATTTTTACCAATATCAGGTGCATCGAATATGTCTGGGATGAATTTATGGCCAGGGATACGGTGATGACCAGCCCATATTACGGTAATATCAAAATAATCGTAGCTGAATCCGGCACCAAACATTCAAAAGGCTGGTTTGCCGTCGAAAGGAACGTGTTCGAAGATTACAAAAAGGCCTTTGGCTCAAATCCGGGTGAAGTGGGAGCCATAGCGATAATGACCGATGCGGATAATTCTCTTTCGACTGCGGAAGCAGAATATACCGACCTAAAAGTGGGGTATAAAAATGAATGAAAAAGAAAGCAACAAAAGGAAATATATTTTTGCCAACAAACTGCACCGGCAGATCTTTCAGCTGGTTTCCCTGGCCGCACTCTTGCCGGCGATTATTCTGATTGTCGGCCTTTATTATTTGATTTTCGGCATTACTGCCAGCGAAATGGCTATACCCGAGGCAATTGCTTACAACATCATTCCCGCCGCAAAGAAAGTAGTCGTGGTCTTGCTTATTGCCACTCCGGTCATCATCACGGCCATACTTTTCTGGGCCTATAAGATAAGCCACACCATCATCGGCCCTTTCGACCGCATCGTGCGCGAACTGGATGAACGCGTCGAAGGTAAGATCATCGGCCATATCCTGGTCAGAAAAAAGGATAAATTCTGGCCGTTGGTCGAAAAAATCAATAAACTGATAGATAAAGCAGAGAAATAAGATTTGCCGCCACGCGTTTTGGCGCGTTAAACGGTAGGTTTTACCTGGGCTTTAGAGAGTATAGTGGGGTCTTTTACAAAGGTCTTGGCATCCTCGAGAGAAATAATCCCGTCCTTATATAACTGCAGTAGAGAACTATCCATTGTCTGCATACCGAACTGTGCACCGGTTTGAAGGATACTGCGCAATTGTTCTGAGTTTCCCTGCCGGATAACATTGGCTACGGCCGGGGTCTGGATCATAATTTCCGTCGCTACCGCCAGGCCGGTCCTATCTTTCTTCGGGATCAAAATCTGCGCGATTATTCCCCTGAGTGTTTCCGCCAGCTGCATTCGTACTTGTTGCTGCTGGCCCGCCGGGAAAACATCAATTACTCGGTTGATGGTTGAGATGGTATCCGTAGTGTGCAGGGTGGTCAGGACCAAGTGACCGGTCTCTGCGGCAGTAAGTGCCACGGTAATAGAATCAAGGTCGCGGATCTCACCGATCAGGATGACATCCACATCCTGCCTTAATGTATGTTTGAGCGCGTCGATAAAAGAATGTGAATCGAAGCCGATCTCCCGCTGGCGGATAATGCTTTTTTTCGACTGATACAAGTATTCGATGGGGTCTTCGAGGCTGATGATCATACATTTTCTGCTTTGGTTGATCAGTTCGATCATCGCAGCCAGGGTGGTGGATTTACCGCTGCCCGTCGGGCCGGTGACCAGGATAAGGCCGTTGGGCTTAAGTGCCAGGTCTGCCACTACCTTGGGCAGGCCAAGTTCTGTCGCACTTTTTATCTGTGTAGAAATATGCCGGAAGGCCGCTCCGAGCTGGCCTTTTTCCTGATGGACGTTTACACGGAAACGGCCCATATCGTTTACGTAAGAAGTATCCAGCTCCAGTTCTGTCTCAAACTTTTCTTTCTGCCGGTCGGGCAGGAACCCGTAGATCAGGCCTTTGATTTCATCGGGGCTAAGCACTTTATCATGCACGGGGATCAATTCATCGTAAAGCCGCATGATCGGAGGCTGGTTAGAAACAAAATGGATATCCGAGGCCTTTTTTTGAATAGCAAAATTTAAAATCTTGTCCAGGTCTACCGCCTGGATATATTTCTTGATAAAATCTGCGTATTTATCTTCTATGCCGGTGAAGAAAATGCCGATATTATAGGCTTTACCTTCTTCGATTATTTCCGTGCGCACCACTTTACCGGTGGCTTTTATCGGGCTGGGCAGGCGGACACTGGAGATATATAGTTCTATCGGAGTGGATACGGGTACGGCTTCTTCCGTACGGATAAGTATGCCGTTTTGGCTGATATCCGTCGAGAGCGCATCTTTGTAGACGGGTTCCGGCTCGTTTGCCCTGGTGTATTTTATCTTCAGGGCTACCGGTATCCTTGAATATTTCCTTTTTTCAGTAAAGTTTTCTGCCATAGTGTTAATTAGTATACTACTAAAACTAAGTTGTTTTCAATATAAATTATTTGAGTAGGTCTCGGACTATCTTAAAGGTGAAGAGAGTAATCCCGGCTTCGATGATCACCGTGGCCAGGGCAGCGCCCACAAAAGAAAGATGGTTGATCAAGATAAAGATAAGCGGAAGGCCGATAAGTGCCGCACTGATATGGAGCCTGGAATAAAGGTCGGGCCTGCCCAGGACCAGCAGGAATTGTATCCTGAAGGCGTTGGCGCAGACAAAAAATACCGAGACTAGCAGGATCCTTAGTGCAATAACAAGTTCAGGGCACTCGGCCGGGCAGAAGATCTTTACGATCAGCGGTGTAGAAAAATAGACCGCGATCAATATGCATAAATAGATAAAACTGGTGGAATTCTGGATCTTATGCATCAACCTTGCCGCGCGTTTCTTACTGCGGGAATATATTTTATTTATTCTGGGGTACAGCGCCTGGGAGAGGGAGGTTAGGGGGAATGTCTGGATAAAATTAGCCACGCGTTCGGCAATAGAGTAATATCCGGTGATCACATTGTTGGTGAGTAGCCCGATAGCAAAAACCCGCGTTGCCGTGTAGGCATTTATCGCTACGATAGAGATAAAAAGGCTGCGGCCTGCTTTTAATTTTTGCTGGATATCCTCATAAGTCTGGAAAACGAATTTTAGTTCGAACCTTCTGAAGGCGATGAAAAGAGAATAAATACCGGTGAGTATGGCGACGAGTGAGTTAAACAGCGGCACATAGAGGTAGTCCGCAGGCCCGTTGACAAAAAGGAACAAACAGATCACACCGGCCACGCCACCGATCATATTGACGGCGGTGATGTAAAACATTTTTTCTTTGCCCTGGAAAAACCAGACCGGGAACAGGGTATTCCCGATCACCGCGCCGAAGCTGAGTATATAGACCAGCCAATCCTTACCGAACCTGGGCACAAAGTCTAGGACTAGCAGCAGTATCAGGAAACTGATACCGGTCATAATGGCCTTGACCGTTAGGACCGAAGAGAATATTTGGCAGACTTGTTCTTTTTCGTCTTTACATAAAGAAATTTCCCGGGTGGCAGTGAGGCTGAAGCCGTAATCGGTGAGGATCATAAAATATTGCACAAAGGCCTGGGCAAAGGCGATCAACCCGAATTTTCCTGCACCCAGCGCACGGAAAAGGTAGGGTAGGATGACCAAAGGTAGGAGGTAGTTTATGCCTTGCAGAGTCGAAAGCGAAACAAAACTCTGCCAGACGACTTTTTTTTCTTTTTTTGTGATTACTTTAGGGTTCATTTTAACTTCTATAATATACCATAAATAAGTAAAATCTCCTTAAAAATTTGAATTTAAGTGGTATAATAACCTACGCATTTAATCCCCCTCGGCTACGCCAGGGGGATGGTAGGTTCGATACGTTATTTTTTGCCCTGTCGTCTAATTAAATGAGCACATAACTTATGGAGTCCAAAGGACGACATAAGTTATAAGTGCGAATTTAATCCCTGGCGAAGAAGCGCAAGCGACTGAACCAGGGATGGTAGGTTCGATACGTTATTTTTTGCCCTGTCGTCTAATGGTAGGACACAAGATTCTGGATCTTGTTATCATGGTTCGAGTCCATGCGGGGCAGTACTTCCAGAATAAGCCCGTGCTGAATAAGCCCATCTCCATTTTAAATTTTGATGAAACTACCAGGAATTATAAAGGAAAATGCGTAAAAGCAGAGTTACCTTAAAAATAATTTTATTCCTCATATTGACCGATGTCTTAGAGACATTAGCGCATTACTTTTTTAAAAGGACCGCTTTGCCGGAAAGCGGTTTGATCGTTTCCAACGCCCTAGATGCCTTTGTTTTTATGAAGGCGGTCGTCTCCAGCGGATTTTTATGGCTGGGCATAGTGATCGTAGCCACGGAATTCGTCTTCTGGAGCACGATCCTTTCCAAGATCGACCTAAGCGTCGCGGTACCCATAGCGAGTTTTAGCTACATAATGGTTCCCCTGGTCTCGGTTATTGCACTTCATGAAAAAATATCGCTCTTAAGATGGTCCGGGATATTCTTCATTATGGCCGGGGTGATCTTCGTATCGTTAAGCACTAAAGACAGAGGTGTCGCATCGGAATGAGTATTCTTGTGGTAATACTTTTATTGATCATCATGAGCTGCTTTGACACGGCCAGCCAGCTTGTTTTGAAGTCGTCGATAAATTCTTTGAAGCATAACGTAAACAGTATAAGTAGTGTAATCCGGTTTATCTTCAGGCTAATCCTTATCCCCCGGGTCTATCTATCCCTGCTTTTTTCCACGGCATCTTTATTTATCTGGTTATTCGTCCTTTCCAAGATAGACTTAAACCTTGCATTTTCAATAGACAGCATGCATTATATTTTTATTGCTTTTGCCTCCGGGATATTTTTAAAAGAAAGAGTCGGCTATAAGCGCTGGCTGGGAACGATCTTGATTGTCATCGGCATCGCCATGGTAACTTTAAGTTAGTGGTTTTTAAAAAGCGAGGTGAGGTATGCTCACGACAATAGAAAGAAGGCATTTTATTAGGCATCCCATTTGTTACCCCGTCGAATTCGAATACGCTGCTCAGAAGCCGGGCGAGATGAGCCGCACGGTGAATATCAGCGAAGGGGGGCTGCTTTTTTTATCCAATCACGCAGCCGAAGTGGGAAAGGTCGTTGTTTTGAAGTTACCGCTTTTAAACCGGTTGTTTAAGGTGGGTGCTAAGGTGGTGCATGTGGATAAAGACGAGGAAAACCCCCGTTTCTACGATATCGGAGTTTCCTTTTACCGTTTTTCCGACGCCTTTAAGGTCAAGCTTATCGAGCAGATTTACCTGATAGATGAATACCGCTCGCTACGCTCTCTGCAGTTGGGCAAAGAGATCAGTTTTAAAGACGCCTCCCGGGAATGGATAAAACGTTATTCCAAAAAATTCGCACAATTATTCGGCAGGACCGCAGTTAAGAAGCATGAAAAAAATTAATTACGCAAAAGAATTAAATCCGGCGCAGTTGGAGGCGGTAGAGTCTATCGACGGGCCGCACCTGGTTATTGCCGGAGCAGGAAGCGGCAAAACCCGGACCCTGGTTTACCGCGTGGCGTACCTGGTAGAACACGGTATAAAGCCGGAAGAGATCCTTTTGCTTACCTTTACCCGTAAGGCTGCCGAAGAGATGCTCCGGCGCGCGTCTTTGATCCTGGACGAACGCTGTTCCCGGGTCTCGGGAGGGACATTCCACTCCTTTGCCAATTCCATTCTAAGGAAATACGCCAAACTCGTAGGCATCTCGCATAATTTTACCATCCTCGACCGTGCGGATTCAGAAGATGCAGTGAATCTTATCCGCACACAACTGGGATTCAATAAAAAGGATAAAAGGTTCCCCCGTAAAAAGGCGCTCATGGAAGTGATCTCTGGTTCGATAAACCGGGCAAAGACGCTTGAAGAAATACTTTACGACGAATATCCGCAGTTCGTTGAATGGGCCAAAGAGATCGAAGAGGTGAGGAAAGAATATAACAAATATAAGCACGCCAAATCGCTCCTTGATTACGATGACCTCCTGATTTATTTTAAAAATTTGCTGGTTGAGCATGAAGCGGTGCGCAGCCAGCTGGCGCGTAAATACAAATACATCATGGTCGATGAATACCAGGATACCAATAAGTTGCAGGCTTACATTGTTTCCCTCCTTTCCGCAGAACATAAAAATATCCTGGTTGTGGGGGACGACTCACAAAGCATTTATTCTTTCCGGGGCGCGAATTTTAAGAACATCATGGACTTCCCCAGCATTTTTAAAGGAACAAAGGTGATCACGCTGGAAGAGAACTATCGTTCGACCCAGGCGATCCTCGACATGACCAACGAGGTGATCAGTTTTGCCGAAGAAAAATATCCGAAGAAACTATTTACCCAGAAGCAGGGCGGTAAGCCGCCGGTTTTCGTGGAGGTCAAAGATGAAAACAGCCAATCAAAATATATCGTAGATAAGATATTGGAATTAAGGGAAGAAGGCATGGAACTGAATGAGATGGCCGTCCTTTTCCGCTCGGGCTGGCATTCGCATGACCTGGAAATAGAACTGGCCAACCGGAACATCCCTTTTGCCAAATACGGCGGGCAAAAGTTCGTGGAGGCAGCGCACATCAAGGATGTGATCGCGCATTTACGCATCGCCTATAATATCCTGGACCAGGTGAGCTGGTACCGAGCCCTTTTATTAATGCGCGGCGTGGGGACAAAAACTGCGGAAAAACTGGTAACGGATATCATTACCCAGAATAAGGGCTTAAGTCTGGATGAAAAGATGCTGGGCCGGATAGAAGACCTGGATAGTCTGTTCAAGATATTGAAGGGCATCGATAAAAATAAAGATAAGCCCGTCAGCCTGATCCGGGCGTTCTTAAAATATTACCAGCCGCTCTTAAAAGAAAAATATGATGATTTTAACAAACGCCTGAACGACCTGGATTCCTTAGAGCGCATTGCCTCGCGCTACGAAACACTGGAAAAATTCCTAACGGATATGGCGCTTGAGCCGCCGGAAAGAAGCATCATCGAGGCGGGCGCAAAGGACAAAGACGATAGTTGCCTGACACTTTCAACTATCCATTCGGCAAAGGGCCTGGAGTGGCGCACGGTATTTTTGATCTACGCGGCCGAAGGCCACCTGCCATCGTACCTATCGTTAGAGGACAACGACGCCCTGGAAGAAGAACGCAGGCTCCTTTATGTGGCAGTTACCCGCGCGAAAGAGAATTTATTCGTGCTTAAACCCCATATCGACCGCTCGGCGAGAAGTTATTTTGACGATAACGCAAGCGTTTTCACCCGGGTCTCGCGTTTTCTGGAAGAAGGGAATATCCTAAATAAATTTTTCGATTTGGAAAGCCCGCAATACGAGGCTGACGAGCGAGCAGATTTTACAGACCCTCTGGAGGGTAGAAGCGCTCCTGATCGCGAATTTATGGATATGCTCAAGGATTATTTCCGCTACGAGAATTATTAATCTATTGATATTTTCTCTTTGGCAGTTATAATTTTATAACAAGCCAGGGCTTTTTAATAATTATCCGTAAAATACCGCGCGGGTGGTGGAATGGCAGACACGCAAGCATGAGGGGCTTGTGCCGAAAGGTGTAGGAGTTCAACTCTCCTCCCGCGCACCAAATATAAGAGCCGTCCTGAATTTCAGGACGGCTCTTAACATTTTCCCGCCGGGGCTAAATCATTTTTTTTCTGACCAGCGTTGTTTTACGGCCTCAAGCCGCCTTTGTGCAGGTGCAAAATCCGGCATCAAAAACAGGGTTTTTTTGTACTCTTCCTCTGCCTGGCCATATTCTTCTTTTAAGAAATAAGCATTGCCCAGGCTGTAATGGGCGAGAAAATAGCCGGGGGCCAGCCGGACGGCGATCTTCCCTTCGGCGATTGCTGCATCGGCGGAATTATTGAGCACGTAGATACTGCATAAATTGGTATGGGCATCGGCGAGATTCGGCGCCAGGGAAATCGTCTTTTTGTACTCTTCTTCTGCGCGTGCATATGATTTTTTCTTGTAGTATATGTTCCCCAGGTTAAAATGCGCCGTAAAATCATAAGGATTGTATTTAAGGATATCCTGGTAAAAGAATTCCGGGTCCCCGGCCCACAACTTATTCCGGTTCATGGTCAGTAAGGCGTAAAAAGAAACGAGCAGCGCGATGATCAAATAAGCAATAATCCTTTTCTTTTGTGCAATGCGGTTTACGATACTGGCGAAGGCCAGGAATATCCCCACCGACGCCGGGTACGCCCAGGCTTCGGAAAGAGGGGCGTTAAGCGTAAAAAATATATTCAGTACAGGCAGCAAGAAAATAAAGAACCATAAAACTCCCAGGGAAAACACCTTGTCTTTTTTGTAGAGGATGTTCCAGGCGACGGCGCCAGCCAGAATGGTCAGTGCCGGGAGAATGACGCTCAGGCTAGCTGCGGAAATGATCGGCCGGATGAGCCAGCCTTTGTGCAGGCCTATAGGTAAAATAAGCAGCCTTAAATAGATCGCGGTGATATTGATGTCCGTAAGCAGGATCGGGATAAGCGGCAAATGCTCGGTATTCTGCCCGCTTTTCAGCCAGAAAACAGCGCGGACAAATAAATACAGCGCGGCAACACCAAAATAAGGCAATACCTTTAAGAGAACTTTTCTTTCGAAGATAAGGCCCCAGGCCAATAAAATTAAAGGCAAGATAACTGCCGTCTCTTTGCTTAAGAGCGCCAGTGCGAAACTAAAGAGGGAAAAATAAAAAAGGCCGCTTTTTAAAAAATTCCCCTTTATCTTAAGGTAAAAGATCACGCTTAAAAGACAGAAAAACGCGACCAAAAGGTCAGAACGCGAGGAGATATAATTCACCGGCTCGGAAAGCAGGGTATGTACGCTGAATAGCACGCCGGCTGAAAAAGCCAAGGTTTTCTTGCGGGAAACCAGGTAGGCCAGAATGTATACCAGGAGGCTGTTAAAAATATGGATGAGTATATTGGTCAGGTGAAAACCAAAAGGTTCCAGGTGCCAAAGGCGGTAATCCAGTTTGAAGCTTAAATTTTGCAGCGGCCGGTAATAGGCCTGAAAATAAGGAGAAAGCGGCCGGGTGAAAAGAGAAAGAAGATCGCTGGTCTTTAGGTCCGGATTCCTGATGATCAATAACTCATCATCCCAGAGAAAGCCGCCTTTTAAGGCATTGGCATAGACTAAAAAGCCCAATACTGCGATGGCCAGGATCAACCAGACGTGTTTTTTATACTGAATATTTTCCGGCATGAGCATTTAGGGATAGAAGATGTGTTAAATTGGTGCCGGGAGAGGGAGTTGAACCCACACGAGGTTACCCTCAACAGTTTTTGAGACTGCCGCGTCTGCCATTCCGCCACCCCGGCAAAATTTATTTTATAAAAGGAAGTTTGATTGAGAAAAGAACGTTTCTTCTTTCGCCGAATTCTTTTTTCACCTGCGGCCGGCTGAAGAAATAGATCAATAAACTATGGTAAATTATCGAAATAATATTTTTAAAATGAGCGGGAATGGCTGTTTCCAATTCACCGCTTAAGGACATGATTTTAGCAAAGATTAGGACTTTGCTTAAGATGACGACGGTAGCGAAAAATAAAAGCATGTGATAGCTATGCAGGCTATGTTTTAAGACGCCAATGCCCAAGCTTAAGGAGATAAGACTGGTGACTATAACGAAGGCCAATACCTCTGGCGGTTTGGCAGAAGTTCCTTGGATCAGGCTCAGAGAAACAGCGGCCAGGGTTATACCGCCGATGAGGATTTCGATTATTCCAAAGAACGCAATGCCGAGTCTTGCTTTCATGTCTATGAGGTACTACGCTTCAGCCGTAGGCTGACCCGCCTGCGGCGGGCGCTTTAGTGCCACCATAATTTTCTTTGTCAGAAAATTCTGGTGGAGCCGGCGGGAGTTGAACCCGCGACCTCTTGACTGCCAGTCAAGCGCGCTCCCAACTGCGCTACGGCCCCAAATTCATCCTGCTAATATAACATCCAGATACGCCTTTGTCAACCCCGCACCTTTTTAAAGTTCGAATAATAATAAAAACTAATCTCTCGGAAAAAGATTGAATGTGACAAAGGTGCGTGGTCAACAAGAGCATTCCCTTGAATAAGCGCTTAGGCTGTGCTAAAATTAACTGCATCCAAACAGGAGAAAATCCCCGAAAAATGGAAAGATATAATTTTACGGAAATAGAAAAGAAGTGGCAGGAATACTGGAAAAATGCGCGGCTCTTCAATGTCTCGATGGACGATTCCCGGCCGAAATATTATTGCCTGGAGATGTTCCCTTATCCGTCGGGGAAGATCCATATGGGCCACGTGCGTAATTACACCATTGCCGATGTCTACGCCCGTTTTAAAATAATGCAGGGCTTTAACGTCCTGCACCCGATCGGTTTTGACGCCTTTGGCCAGCCGGCAGAGAACGCGGCAATAAAAAATAAGTCCCATCCGTCGGCGTGGACCTGGCGCTGTATCGATTTCATGCGCCGGGAGCTGAAGAACATGGGCTTTTCCTATGACTGGGAAAGGGAGGTTTCTACCTGCGCGCCGGAGTATTACCGCTGGAACCAGTGGATCTTCTTAAAAATGTATGAGCGCGGCCTGGCCTACAAAAAAGAGGCTTTGGTCAACTGGTGCCCGAGTTGCGAAACTACGCTCGCCAATGAAGAGGTGATCGACGGAAAGTGCTGGCGCTGTAAAAAAGAGGTAAAACAGAAGGACCTCAAGCAATGGTTCTTAAAGATCACCGCCTATGAAGAAAGATTATTAAACGACCTGGACAAGCTTCCGCACTGGCCCGAACGTGTAGTGGCCATGCAGAAAAACTGGATCGGCAGAAGCGAAGGTGTCGAGATCTATTTTAAGATAAAAGGCTCAAACGAGAGCATTACCGTTTTTACTACGCGCGTGGACACGATTTTTGGCGCAACTTATGTCGTCTTGGCTCCCGAGCACCCGCTGGTTAAGAAATTAGTTGCCGGAAAACCGCAGGAACAAGAAGTATTAAAATTTGCTGAGCGCGTCGCAAAGGAAAGCAAGGTGGTGCGTAGCAGTGCGGACGTGAAAAAAGAAGGGGTTTTTACCGGTGCCTACGCCGTTAATCCCGTAAATAATGAGGAGATCCCTATCTGGGCCGCGGATTATGTATTGATGGAATACGGAAGTGGCGCGGTAATGGCTGTGCCGACGCACGATCAGCGAGATTTTCTTTTTGCTAAAGAGCATAATTTAACTTTACGCATTGTGATCGAAGACCCGGGCCGCAAAGATCAAAACCCGCAGGACCTCGCCGAGGCTTATGAAGGCGATGGCATACAGGTAAATTCCGGCCAATTCAATGGCCTGCCGAACAGGGAAGCGAAAATTAAGATCGCCGCATGGATGGAAGAACAGAGGATCGGCAAGCGCGCGACAAACTGGCGGCTGCGCGACTGGCTGGTTTCGCGCCAGCGTTATTGGGGCACACCCATACCCATGATCTATTGCGACAAATGCGGCATTGTGCCTGTGCCGGAAAAAGACCTACCCGTGGTTTTACCGGAAAAAGCGGAGTTCTCCGGCGAAGGAGGGAACCCTTTATTAAAGATAAAGGAATTCGTCAATACGACCTGCCCAAAGTGCAAAGGCCCGGCCCGCCGCGAAACCGATACCATGGCCACCTTTATCGATTCCTCGTGGTATTTTCTGCGTTACTGTTCGCCGAAATCGGATAGGGCTGCCTTCGATAAAAAAGAAGCGGCCTACTGGATGCCGGTGGACCAGTATATCGGCGGCATTGAACACGCAGTGCTGCATTTGCTTTATTCGCGCTTCTTTACGAAATTCTTAAAAGATATCGGTATGTTGGATCTTTCTGCCTCCGGAGGAGATGAGCCTTTTATTAACCTGCTTACCCAGGGCATGGTTTTAAAAGAGGGGGAGGTGATGTCTAAGTCGCGGGGTAATATCGTTGAACCCGACGGGATGATCAAGAACTATGGCGCAGATTCACTCAGGCTCTACATACTTTTTGCCGCGCCGCCGGAAATAGAAATGAACTGGGACGACCGTGCCATAGAAGGTGCGTTCAGGTTTTTAAACCGCGTCTGGAGGCTGTTGGATACCCTAAATCTGAAATTTCCGCCTGCGGTGGATCAGCCTTCGTCTGAGAAAGAAAAAACATTGGACAAAAGAAAAGAGCTCATCCGTAAAACCCACCTGACCATAAAAGAAGTGAGTGAAGATATCCAGGAGTTTAAATTTAACACCGCCATCAGCAATATTATGGAATTGGTAAATACTATTTATCAAAATATTGATTCCGATATCGAAGAAGCGGTGAAGACAGTGGTCCTGCTGCTTTCTCCTATCTGCCCGCATATGGCTGAAGAGATGTGGCAGTCGCTCGGTAACAAAGAAAGTATCTTCAAGGCGCCCTGGCCCAGGTTTGACCCTGCGCTTATTCAGGAAGAAAAGATCAACTGGGTGGTCCAGGTGAACGGCAAGGTGCGTTCGAATATCGAAACCCCGCTTGATATCGGCGAAGAAGAACTGAAAAGCCTCATCCTCTCGGATGAGCGGGTAAAAACCTGGATGAATAACCAGGCCATCAAAAAGTTCATCGTCGTCCCCAAAAAGCTCGTCAATATCGTAATCTAATCTTCCCTGCCAAGATACACGCTACGAAATAATAAGCTTCGTCTTTAGTAATAACAATTAGTTTGCCTACAACCACGGGGTGGATCAGAGCTACCCATTGCTGAAAAAATCCTGTTAGATTTTCTTCATCTCTGCGTCTATTGGGATAGGAGGGAAAATGTTTAGTCTGACCCAGCAGGAAAAGACGGTAGTTTTATTTTTACTTGGCCTGGCATTGCTTGGCCTGGGTGCGCAGGCATTATTTAAGCGCTACGCACGGGTGAGGGACCTGCCGCAACTTAGCTTTAAAAAAGAGAAGATAAATCTGAATAATGCTACAGAGGAGCAGCTGGTTTCTTTACCGGGCATCGGCCCGGTGAGCGCGCATAAACTCATTGAATACCGCCAGGCCAACGGCGGATTCACGGATTTAGCAGACTTAAAGCTCATTAAGGGCCTGCGTAATCAGACGCTGGAAAAAATAGAAGACCTTGTGG
>JAQUNK010000012.1 GCA_028717645.1 Candidatus Omnitrophota bacterium | reverse complement strand
TGTAATCGTTATCCTGTTCAGCTTTGAAGACGCGACCTGGAATGTCGCACATATCAACAACATGCGCGCCATGACACCACTAGCCTCCGGAGAAGAATAGGGTAACCGGCTGCTCTATGGCTATATGGGCCGGCACCACCGCGAGCTGGGCCTGCTTTTTTCCGACGGGCTCAACGAAAACGGCTCCCTCCTGCTAAAGGGCCTGCAGCAAAAACTGGGCCTGAGCTTTCCTATATTCGGAGCCGCCGCCTCTGATAATTTTAATTTCCTAAAGACTTATTTATATTATAATGAAGATATCTTCAGTGATGGCGCTATTGGTGTACTGCTCGGCGGAAAATTAAAATTCGGCCTGGGGGTCAGGCACGGATGGAGGCCCCTGGGGAAACTACGCCGAGTTACCAAATGTTCGGGCAACACCATCAAAGAAATAGAAAATAAGCCGGCGGTCGAACTTTATAAAGAATACTTTGCCAAGGAAGCTGCGGAATTAAAGAAAGACTTAAAGATCATTTCCGTGTTCTATCCTATCGGGATATATTTAAGCGGTGAAAAAGAATACCTGTTAAGGAACGTGCGCGCGATAAAAGAAGACGGCTCACTCGTCTGCCAAGGGGATATCCCCGAGGGAAGCGAGATACGCCTGATGATCGGGACAAAAGAATCGTGCCTTGCGGCCGCAAAAGAAGCAGCAGAAGAGGCAAAAAAAATCACCCTGAAATCCATGTTTTCTCCTTCAAGCAAAGAAGGGCTGCCCATAAAATTAGCGCTGGTCTTCGATTCCATATCGCGTTACATGCTCCTGGGTAAAGACGCACAATTGGAATTAGAGGCGATACAAGAGGCTATCGGACCGGATGTACCCATTGCCGGGCTCTATACTTTCGGGGAACAGGCGCCTTTAAAGTCGGTGAATTATTTCGGCCGGACACATTTTCATAACCAGACCATCTCTGTTTTGTCGATAAAAGGATAATTCTATGCCGGAACCAAATTTTTTCATTCTGGGGGTCATCTTAGTCCTTTTGACCATGCTCTTTGCCATTTTCACTCTGGTGAAAATGAAAAGGATCAGGGAGCTGGTACGCATAGTGAGCAACCTCAACCGCTCGTTGGAAGAAATGGACGAACAGGCCAAGCTCATCGTGCGCACGGACATGGAGCTGAACAAAACCCAGAGCGAATTGGATAAAAAGATCGCCGGGCTCTATACCCTGCAGCGGCTTTCCCGCGCCATCACCACGACGCTGGAAGAAGCAAAAATATTCGAGATGATCGAACCTCGGCGCCTGGAAGAAATGGGTTTTGAAAAGGCCTTGGCCTTTTTGTGGAACGATAAAGAAAGAAAGTTTTCCCTGCCCTTAAATATCGGGTTTACCCAACAGGAAACCCAAGGGGTGATCTCAAGGCTAGACACAGAGATAGCCTTGAGGATACTTGAAGAAGAGAAAACCCTCTCTTCTTTTTCCATAGAAGAGGCGGCGCTTAAAGAAAGTATCGACCGCATCTTTGGGATGAAGGCCTATGTTATCGCTCCTGTATTACCTAAGCACGGGGAAAGAGGCCTGCTTTTTGTAGGCACGGATTCGGCGGATGTAGTGCTTACCGAGGGCGACGAAGAATTGGTGACCATCCTGGCGAACCAATTGGGCCAAGCATTGGAAAACGCGCGGCTTTTTGAACAGACCTGGAGGGCACAGCAGGAACTGGAGAACAAGGTCGAGCAGCGCACGAAGGAATTAACCGATGCCCTGGAAAAGATCAAGATCATCAGTAAAAGAAAATCCGATTTTATCTCCGCTGTGTCCCACGAATTACGCACCCCCCTTACCTCTATCAAAGGTTTTGCCGCTATACTCCTGGCGGAAAAATTGGGGGCGCTGCCTGCGGCGGTAAAAGAACGCCTGGAAAAAATCAACCGGCATTCAGACGAACTTGTGCACATGATCAACGACCTGCTGGATATCGCGCGCATTGAATCGGGCCGCATGACCATGAAAATAGAGCCGCAGGACCTGAAAAATATTGTTGCCTCTGTCTCGGACCTGATCACCGTGCAATGTAAAAGTAAAAATATAGACCTCGTCCAGCACCTTGAGGCTGGCCTGCCGCCGGTGTTTGCCGACCGCAGTCAGATAGACCGCGTGTTTATCAACCTCCTGGGAAACGCCGTAAAATTTACCCCGCAAAACGGAAAGATCACCATCCGCGCCGAACGGGATAACGACCATGTGCGCGTGGATATTTCGGATACGGGTATCGGCATACCTGAAGAATCGCTCGAATCGATCTTTGAAGAATTCTACCGCATTGACAACGAGATCAACCAACAGGTAAAAGGAACGGGCCTGGGATTATCACTGGTAAAGAATATCATTGAGGCGCATAAAGGAATTATCAGCGTAAAAAGTAAACTGAACAGTGGCAGTACTTTTAGTTTTACCTTACCTATCGCAAAATAAAAATGGCTATTCAAAGAATCCTTATTGCTGACGACGACCCGGATATCCTGGATGTCTTGGAGATCACTCTTTCGGGCGATAATTATGAGATCGTCAAGGCCAACGACGGAGAAGAAGCGCTGAATATCATCAGGTCAAGGCCCCTGGACCTGGTGCTCTTAGATTATAAAATGCCGAAAAAAGACGGCCGCCAGGTCTGCCTAGAAGTGAAAAAAGACCTGCTCTTAAGGCAGCTGCCGATCATCATGGTCACCGGTAAAGGCGAAGTGAGTGATAAGGTCGGCGGCATAGACGCCGGTGCGGATGATTACATCGTCAAGCCTTTTAACCCGGAAGAACTCCTGGCACGCGTAAGAATGATCTTAAGGCGCACGGCCAGCGCTCTGGAAGCCAATCCGCTCACCCGCCTGCCGGGGAATATCTCGATCATGGATGAGATCAATAAACGGCTGGAGCAGAATAAAATATTCGCCTTTTCGTACCTGGACCTGGATAAATTCAAGGCCTATAACGACACCTATGGTTTTGAACGCGGAGACGAAGTGATCAAAGAAACGGCGCGGATATTGCTCAGGGCAATAAAAGAAAAAGGTTCAGCCAATGATTTTATCGGCCATATCGGGGGAGATGATTTTGTGATCGTGGCAGAGGTAGGCGAGATCGATGCGGTCTGCCGCTATATCATCGAAGAGTTCGAGAAAGTTGTACCGCAATTCTATAATGAGCAAGACCGGGTGAGGGGCTATATTATCGCCCATGACCGTAAGGGCATCGAGCAGCAGGTGCCGCTGGTTTCCATTTCCATCGGCGTAGTCACCAATGAAACGCGTAAATTTACTCACGCCGCCCAGGTAGCAGAGATCGCCGCGGAATTAAAACAACGCGCCAAAAAACTGGAACGCAGTAATTTTATAAAAGACCAGAGGCAAGACAACCCTAAATAAATTCCATCCTTAATTGCCCGCAGGCGGCCTGGATGTCCCTGCCGCGGGTCAAGCGTAATGTCGTATCAATACCCGCTTTAAGAAGATGGTCCTTGAACAGGAGGATCTCTAATTTCCCCGGCGGCTCATAGCCCAATTCTTTTACCGGATTACAGGGTATAAGGTTGACTTTACAATTCAGGCCCCTGAGCATTTTGCTTAAATTCTGGGCATGCGTAATCCCGGAATTGACCCCGGCTATGAGGATATATTCAAAGGTCACCTGGCGGTTGGTCTTCTGGATATATTCTTTGAGCGTGCGCATCAGGTCCGGCAGCGGGTATTTTTTATTGATCGGCATCAGAAGGTTCCTGGTTGTGTTATCCGCCGCGTGTATCGAAACAGATAATTCTATCTGCAGGCCCTCTCCCATCAAGCGTTTTATCCCGGGGATAAATCCGGCGCTAGAAATAGTGATCTTTCTCGCACCCACACCGAGGCCGGAGGCTGCATTGATAATGCGTATGGCCTTAAGCACATTATCGTAATTATCCAGCGGCTCGCCGATTCCCATAAAGACCAGGTTATTTATCCGTTCACTGAGATTGCCTTTTAAAAATAAAACCTGCGCGATAATTTCGCCTGTCTCTAAATTTCTTTTAAAACCCATAAGGCCGCTCGCGCAGAAAGCGCAGCTGAACTTACAGCCTACCTGTGTTGAAATGCAGCCGGTGATCCTTTTTTCCGTGGGGATACTTACCGCTTCCACAACCTGGCCGTCTTTTAGCTTAAAAAGTAATTTACGCGTACCGTCGCGCGATTCCAGTTCCTGCACTAATTCCAGGTCCAGGATGGTGAATTCTTCTGCTAATTCTTTCCTTAATTCAGCAGAGAGGTCACTCATCAGGCTAAAATCGCGGATATCTTTTTTGTAGATCCAGGTAAAGATCTGGCGGGCATGGAATTTCTTGCGGCCCTGTTTCAGGAAATATTGCTCCAGTTCCTTTAGATCAAAATTAAGGATGTTTTCTTTGACCATTTTATCTTATGGAAAATAAGGTTTTATACGATATTGCCTAATTCCAGGGGGTATGTTATCTTTGCGCGTCCGGCGCTGCAGGTATCCAGCGACTCAACCATTTTTAATATTTTTTCATAGGGCACGGAGATCAATAATTTATCTTTTTCCACGTGACAGATCTTTCTGGCAGTATGGTCGTAGAATGAAATATTCACTTCGCCCGTTACCAGGGGATAGATGATGCCCAGGCGGCACACCGGCCCGCCTATCTTTATCTCGGGCATTGCCCCGTCTGTGTAGGTCGCCAGGGTAAGGACCTTGCAAGCGGCCTCCGGGTTCACCACAAAGATCACCAGCTCAGGCTTAAATTCGCTTTTTTCTAAAGGCGCCAGGCTAAAATAAGCATCTCTATTGTCCGGCGCAGGAGGCATCTGGCTGATCATCTTATCCAGGGCCTCGATCGATGAAAAAAGTTTTTCTTTTTCAACCAGGATTTTTTTAAATATTTCTGCGCGCGCCATATCGGTGATCGGAGTAAACCCTAAGTGCCAACCGGCTCCCATACAAACATTGTTTGTTTTGTCTATCTCGATGGCCTCACCGCGGGCGGCATCCAATATTGCCCGGCAGATACGCGCTTTTTTCTTCACCCCGGGGCTCGCGGGAGCTTTCCTGCAACTTATGGCCACCGGGCTATATTCCAACGCCAATACTTCTTTTAAGGCGAGGCCATGAGCCTGCCAGTCTTTTTTCTCCATAATGGTTCAACCTTTCCTTAATTTTTCCTTATCGATCTTGCCGGTCCTGTTTTTAGGCAGGCCCGGGATGAATTCAAAATAATGCGGTATTTTGAAATGGCTTAAATGCTGGCGCAAAAAGAAACGTAATTCTTCCTCGCTCAAATTTCCGCCGTCTTTAGAGACGACAAAGGCCTTGGGTACTTCTCCCCTGAGTTTATCCGGCACTCCGATCACTGCCGCCTCCGCGACTTTGGGATGTTTGTAAAGTGCCGCCTCGACCTCTGGTTCAAAAACTATTTCGCCACTTACCTTGATCATTTCTTTGATGCGCCCGACGATATAAAGGTAACCCTGGCCGTCGAATTTCCCCAAGTCTCCGGTGTGGAACCAGCCGCCGCGCAATGCCTGCTTTGTAAGCTCCGGATCCTTGTAATAACCTTCGGTGACCACATCCCCCCGCACCACGATCTCGCCGACATCACCCATGGCTATTTCTTTATCCTCGCCAGAAAATATTTTTACCTCGACCCAGGGAGCGGGCTTGCCCACACTGGCTAAATTTTGCGAGCCCGAGGGAATAACCGTAGTCGGGGCATTGGTCTCGGTAAGGCCCCAGCCGTGATAAAGTATTGCCCCGGGACAGTGATTATGAAAACGGTGGATGGCTTCCGGAGAGCTCGGTGCACCGAAGATCACGATCCAGCGTAAACTCGAAAGGTCAAAAGTTTCGAATTCCTTTAATTGTAAAAGCGCGTAATACATCGAGGGTACCAGCCAGAACCAGTTTATCTTGTAACGCTGGACGGTCTTTAAGAATTCCAGGGGCATAAACCTTTCTGCCAGAACGCAGGCGACCCCATAAACCAGTGTGGCCTGGATATAGATCAGCCCGGCCAAGTGAGAGAATGGAACAACGCAAAGGGTCGTATCGTCTTTTTTCACGTCGTTGTTCACGAAGTAGGCCATGGCCCTGGTCGGCGCATCGAGCTGCTGGTAATTGATCAACACGCCCTTGGGTTTTCCGGTTGTCCCGGAGGTATAAAAAATAATTGCACAATCTTTATCCTGGGTGATAACGCCCGGGGCATCGGCCTTATTCTCTTTGATCAGCCCGGCCAACGAATGCACTGCCTCAGGGTGAGCGGGCGCAGTAACAATATGCTTTATTGAAGGGCAGCCCGCCCTGATCTTCGCTAAAGAAACTATCGGCTTGGGCCTGGCGATCAATACCCTTGCCTCACAATGCGATATACAGGAAATCAGTTCTTCCTCGGTAAGCATATAATCCAGGGGCACGGCAACGGCGCCGAGGAGCCAGACAGCCAGATAGCTATAAATATACTCCGGATCATTCAAAAGATATATTGCTACCTTATCACCTTTTTTTACGCCGAGAGCGCTCAGGCCATTGGCTAATTTAAAGCAGTCCTGGCTGAGCTGTTGAAAAGTTATATTTTGCTCTTTAGAGATGATCGCGGTTTTCGGGGCGTGGGTCTTAAGCAGGGTGTTTAATAGATCGGCGATTTGCATTGTTTCCTCGTTTACTTAAAATCCGTACCAATAACTGACGATAGGTTTTGCGTCGCTGGATTTATCCTGGATGATATTTTTCAGGCGCGTGTATTCTAAAAATCCCTCTTTACCCAACTCCTTGCCAAAGCCGCTTTGCTTAAAGCCGCCGTAAGGAGCCTCGTTGTAGAACATACCGTAGGTGTTGATCCAGCAGGTTCCGGAGTTGATTTTAGCGGCGATTTCCTGGCTAACCTTTGCGTCGCTCGACCAGACCGACGCAGCCAGGCCAAAGTTGCTGGCATTGGCCAGATCAATTGCCTCTTGGATATGGGAAAATTTAGCCAAGCAAACCACCGGCCCAAAAACTTCTTCCTGGAAAATTTGCGCGTCCTTAGAAACTCCGGTAAGCACTGTAGGCTCAAAGAAAAATCCTGATTTTAATTTTGGATCAGCGGAGATTTTGCCGCCGCAAAGCACCTTGGCCCCTTCAGCCCTGGCCTTTTCCACAAAAGCGAGCACCTTTTTACGCTGCGTATCCGAGATTAGCGGCCCCATCTGAGTTTCGAAATCCAGGGCCGGGCCTAATTTGATGCGTTTTACTTTTTCTATAAATTCACTGGTAAACTTTTCATAAATAGCCTGGTCGATAAAGATCCGCGACATAGCCGTGCACATCTGGCCCTGGTTCAAAAAGACCGCGCAAAGTAAACTATTCACCGTGGTTCCTATATCTACGTCTTTCAGGACTATGGCTGCAGATTTACCGCCCAATTCCATAGTCAATTTTTTTACGCTTTTGGCAGAATATTGAATGATCTTTTTACCCACCTCGTTAGAGCCGGTAAAAGAAACCATATCCGCCCGTTTATCCGAACACAAGGCCTCACCCACTGTATCGCCGCTGGCATTGATGATATTCACTACCCCCTTGGGTAAACCTGCGCTATGGATGATCTTGGCTAATGCTAAAGCAGTTAACGGCGTGAGGCTGGAAGGCTTGAGAATTACCGTGTTCCCGGCGGCCAAAGCCTGGCTCATTTTCCAGGCGGCGATCAAGAGCGGATAATTCCAAGGCACGATCAGAACTACCACTCCGCGCGGCTCGCGCACCAGGTGCGCTTCGGCTTGCGAGGCTTCCTGGGAAATTTCTAAGCTTTCGCTGGCTAAATATTTTTCTAAATTTTGCGCAAAATGCTCGAAGCTCTTAGCACTTGAAGGAACATCCATAAAGGTGGTTTCTTTGATCGGCTTACCGGCATTCTCGCTTTCTAATCTGGAAAGTTCGGCGGCATTCTCTAAAATGCCTTGTGAGATCTTAAGGATAAATTCTTTACGCTTGGCTAGCGGCAGCCTCGGCCATTCGCCGTGATCAAAAGCGTCCCGCGCGCAAGCAAGAGCCAGGTCGATATCATTAGCCCGAGCCACACTCACTTGGGCCAAGGCCTCACCGCTGGAAGGATTTATCACATCCTGGGACGTCTGCGTCTCTTTAAATTCTCCGTTAATGTATAAAGGATAAATATGCATAAATTATTTGATCTTTCCTAGGGGGAATTCTTTCATCATCACATCCTTGATCCAGGCCATTGCCTCTTTCGGCGCCAGGCCCCAGTAGGTCGGGCAAGGCGATAATACTTCGACAAAAGAAAATCCCACGTTGTTGATCTGGTTCTCGAAAGCCTGCTTTATGGCCTTTTTGGTCTGCAGAACCGATTGCGGCGAATGCAGGGCCACGCGTTCCACATATTTTACCGCTGGCAATATTGCCAGCATCTCGGAGATCTTTAAAGGATGGCCGTGCAGTTTTGCCTCGCGGCCCTTTTGCGTAGTTGCGGTCTTCTGGCCCAGGAGCGTAGTCGGCGCCATCTGTCCGCCGGTCATCCCGTAAACCGCGTTATTGATGAAGATCACGCTTAAGTTCTCCCCGCGGTTGGCGGCATGAATGGTCTCGTTCGTCCCGATAGCCGCAAGGTCTCCGTCGCCCTGGTAAGTAAAAACAAAGTTGTCCGGCCTTAATCTTTTTATCGCCGTGGCGACAGCCAACCCGCGGCCGTGCGCCGCTTCGGTACAATCAAAATCCCAATAATCATAGGCAAGCACCGCGCACCCTACCGGGCAGATGGCAATGGCCTTTTCTCTGATCCCCAGCTCATCAATTAATTCAGCGACCAGCCGATGCGCAATACCGTGCCCGCAACCGGGGCAGTAGTGCGTGGATACGTTTTTTAAGGATTGCGGGTGCGTAAAGGTCTTCTGCATTTATTTTTTATTGACTCCCTCTATCTTCTTGACGATCTCTTCTTCCGACGGGATTTCTCCTCCGCCGCGGCCCAGGAAATGCACCGGCGCTTTTCCGGCAACTGAAAGCCGGACATCTTCTAACATCTGGCCATAGGACATTTCTATGACCAAAAATGCCTTTACTTTTTTGGCCGCCTCAGCAATTATTTTTTCCGGGAAAGGCCATAAGCTGACCGGCCGGATGAGGCCCGCTTTTATCCCTTTTTTACGCAGGGCCAATACAGCGCCCTTGGCAATACGGCTCATCGTGCCATAGGCCACCAGAACAAAATCACAATCTTCTATCTGGAAACTTTGTGAACGCTGCTCTTCCTGGATGATCTTCTGGTATCTTTCCTGTAATCTTAAATTTACTTTTTCTAGCGCGCCCTGGCCCAGATAAAGCGAGCGGACGATATTCTGTTTTCTCCCCTTACAACCGGTAAGCGCCCAGGGCTTCGCGTAATCTTTCACCTTGTGTTCTGCGCCTTGCCTGACCAAAGGCTCCATCATCTGGCCGATGAGCCCGTCGCCTAAAATGATCACCGGCGTGCGGTATTTATCCGCCAGGTCAAAAGCAACCAGCATCAGGTCATAGCACTCTTGTATCGAACCGGGAGCCAAGACAATAGAATGATAGTCGCCGTGGCCGCCGCCTTTGGTCGCCTGAAAATAATCCGCCTGTGAGGGAGAAATGTTCCCCAGGCCGGGGCCGCCGCGCATCATGTTCACGATCACCGCCGGCAGTTCCGCTCCGGCGATATAAGAGATCCCTTCCTGCTTCAAGCTGATCCCGGGGCTGGAAGAAGAGGTCATCGCCCGAAAGCCCGTGGCTGAGGCGCCAAAAACCATGTTTATTGCGGAAAGTTCTGATTCTGCCTGCAGAAAAACTCCGCCTGACTCGGGTAATTTTTGCGCCATATAAGCAATGAGCTCATTCTGCGGGGTGATCGGATATCCGGCGTAAAATTTGCAGCCCGCAGCCAGTGCGCCCTCGACAACCGCCTCATTGCCAGTGATCAATATTTTTTTCGCCATCTATTTTTCTACCTCTATGCAGCTATCCGGGCAGATCACTGCGCAGAACCCGCAACCGATGCATTCATCACCCTGGCAAAATATCACCGGATATACTCCCTTTTTGTTCAACTTATCGCTTAACTTCAGTTGTTTCTTCGGGCAAAAATAAATACAGAGTTGGCAGCTTTTACATTTATCTTTATCAATATGTATTTTGGGCATAGGTTTTCTCTTTTAAGGCTTTTTTGATCGTCCGGGATATGCCTGAAGCATCCAATGCGTATTTTTCTAAAATTGCCTCGCGCGAACCGGTAGGGATAAAGGCGTCCGGCAGGCCCAGGCGCTGTACGGGCCGGTCGAGTATTTCTTCTACTGCGCTGCCGAATCCTGCATCTCTAATACCATCTTCTATCGTAAAAATTGCAGGCATTGTTTCGGCAATTTTTAAAAAATAATTTTTATCCAGGGGTTTTACAAAACGGCTGTTGGCCACGGTAATATTGATGCCTTCTGAAGCGAGGGCCTCTGCTGCGCCCAGCGCAGGCACAAGCATACTACCCAAGGCAAAGATCAATGCGTCTTTACCTTCGCGCACGATCTGCGGCTGGCCCAGTTTTATTTCAGCTGGTGCGCTAGCGCAAAATATTGCTTTGTCTTTCGGATAACGGATGGCTACGGGTTTATTTTCTCTCAGGGCAAAAGCCAGCATCTGTTCTAATTCTTCTGCACAAGACGGCGCCATCACTACCAGGTCCGGTACGGTCCTTAAATAGGCCAGGTCAAAAATGCCCTGGTGCGTCGGGCCGTCGGCGCTCACCACGCCTGCGCGGTCTAAGATGAATACTACCGGTAGATCCTGCAAGGCCACTTCTTCGATGATCTGATCGTACGCCCGTTGTAAAAATGTGGAATATACCGCGACTACCGGCTTTAGGCCGGACTTGGCCAGGCCGGCGGCAAAACAAACCGCGTGCGCTTCAGCTATGCCCACATCAAAAAATCTTTTCGGAAAACGTTCGTGGAATTTATGTAAGCCCGTCCCTTCCGGCATGGCCGCGGTGATAGCCACGATCTTGGGGTCCGCCTCAGCCAGCCCGATCAACTTATTACTGAACACGCTGGTATAACTGGGCCCGGCCTGTTTTATTTTTGGCTCGCCGGTCAATAGCTCAAAGGCCTGCGTACTGTGGAATTTCACCGGATCTTTTTCCGCCGGTAAATAGCCCTTGCCTTTTTGGGTGACCACGTGAATGATCTTCGGGCCCTTAAGGCTCAAGATATTCTTAAAAGAAGGGACCAATACTTCAAAATTGTGCCCGGCGAAGGGCCCAAAATAACGAAAACCCAATTCTTCGAACAACATCCCCGGGATGAACAAACCCTTGAGCCCTTCTTCAAATTTATTTACCAGGCCCAGGATACGCGAACCCTTGGGAACGCGGTTTTTCATAAAATTTTCCAGGGATGAACGGAACCGGTTATAGATAGGTAAAGAGATCAGCTTATTCAAGTACGTGCTGATGGCGCCGGCATTGGGCGAGATGCTCAATTCATTGGTATTCAAAATAATGGTGATATCTTCGCCGAGGTGGCCAGCGTTATTCAGGCCTTCGAAACAAAGTCCGCCGCTCAATGATCCGTCTCCGACCACTGCGACCACTTTAAATGGATGTTCTGAAGGATTGATTTTTTGGCCGGCGACCAGGCCCAGGGCCAGGGAAACGCTGGAAGAACTGTGCCCGGTGGTAAAGACGTCGTGCTCTGATTCGTCCTTAGAGCAAAAAGCATTTATGCCGTCTGCCTGCCTTAATTTATCGAATTGTTTATTTCTCCCGGTTAGGATCTTATGGGCATAGGCCTGGTGGCCGACATCCCAGATGATCTTATCCTGCGGCGTATCCAAGCAGTAATGCAGGGCAATGGTCAGCTCTACCGCTCCGAGGCTCGAGGCCAGGTGGCCGCCGGTTTTAGAAACCACATCGATAATACGCGCGCGGACCTCTGCGGCTAACTGGGGCAGCTGTTCGGGAACCAGTTGTTTCAGGTCACGCGGTGAATTTATCGTATCTAAAAGCATTTATTTGTCTTCTGCCTCGTCCAGGGGTTTTAATTCGTATTCGCCTTTTTTATTCTTCGCCAGCACGTCGATTTTCTTTTTGGCATTTTCCAGGCGCGATGAACAAACACGCGAAAGTTCGATGCCTTCCTGATATTTCTTTAGCGCCTCATCCAAAGATAAGTCTCCGCCTTCTAAGTCCTCGACGATCTTTTCCAATTTTTTTAACGCCTCTTCGAATTTCATCTCAGCCATGGGTTATGATCTCCTCTATCTTGCTCAATACCTCTCCTTTTCCCAACCGGGTTTTGATCTTATCTCCCGCTTTCACGGATCTTATATCCTTGACCACGCTAAGTTCCGGCATTTTAAAAGTGATGCTGTAACCACGGCCCAGGATGTTCAAGGGGCTTAAGGAAGAAAGTTTTTCGACCGTGGTCCGGAAACCCGCCTCTTTGAGTTTTAAAAAATGCTCGATACGCACATTGGCCTGCCGAAAAAGGTCTTTGATTTTCAATTGGTGCTGCTGGACGATCAATACGGGATTTAAAATACCTAATTTCTTCACTACCCCGCTAAGCCGGCCGGAATTTAATTCTAAGGCGTGGCCTATACCCAGCCTGAGCCGATGCAAGAGTTCATCGATAGTGTCTTTCAGGTCCGCGGCCAAAACCATAAAAGAGCTGTCCAATCCCTGCGCAAGGGTATTGACCTTATCTCTTAATTCCTCTTTCTTGGGCATGACCAGTTCTGCGGCCACCGAAGGGGTCGGGGCGCGCACATCCGCAACTAAGTCTGCGATGGTCCAGTCCCTTTCATGGCCCACTGCGGAGATCACCGGAATTTTAGAATTATAGATCGCCCGGGCCACGATTTCTTCGTTGAATGCCCAGAGGTCTTCCATACTGCCGCCGCCGCGGCCGACGATCATTACCTCGATACGCTCTGTGCTTGCCAGGTTTTCATTCAGGCGGTTCAGGTCCAAGATCGCCTGTGCGATCTCATTTTTCGCCGTCTCTCCCTGCACCTGGGCGGGGCTGATGATCAACTGCGTATCGGAAAACCTGCGGTCCAGGACTTTTAAAATATCTCTTATCGCTGCGCCGGCCAGAGAAGTAACCACGCCTATTTTAGAAGGCAGGTACGGTATGGGGCGCTTGTGTTCAGAGGAGAACAGGCCTTCTTTTTCTAACTTTTTTTTCAGCTGCTCCAGGGCCAATTGCAACCCGCCCACGCCCTTGGGTTCGATCTTCTCGACGATGATCTGGTATTGGCCGCGCGCTCCGTAGGCGCTGACCTTTCCGAAGCAGACCGCTTTGAGCCCGTCTTCAATTTTAAATTTAAGGTCTTTGGCCGCGCGGCTGAACATTGCCGCGGAAAGGACGCTTGCTTCATCCTTTAGTGTAAAATAAAGGTGGCCCGACGGCGGCGCGCTGAAATTAGAGATCTCACCCTCTACCCAGACCTCGGGGAAAGTGTTTTCTAAGATCAGCTTGATGTCCTTACTCAGCTCGCTGACCGTATAAATATGCGTAGCTTTCGGATCTATTGTTCTTTGCTCAGGCATTGCTGGACTATCCTCTCAATGCGCAGTTTATCGCTGTCTTTAAGAGAAACGAATTCTAGGCCGGTATCGAACTCAACGGGTTTTGTGGGGTCAAGGGATTCTCTCTTTACTACCCAGACTACCCTTCCCAGGCACTCCAGGGCCGGCTGGCCGTCTTCAAAATAGATCTTTAATTCTGCCTCGCTGAATTTATCCAGTTCCTTGTCCAGGACCACACAAACTCCGCCCAGGCCGATATTCTCGGTGTGGGTATTAAATTTATCCATGTGCCTTTTTCTCACTACGACGATCTTGCAGCGGTAATTCGCCCTGGGGAACCGGCGGCGATTCAAACCTTCCCACATAGCTGACCTCCTTGAAGTTCCGTTCTTTAAATCTTAATCCGATAATTTATGTAACACCACAGCAACCACGGAATAAGGCTTTAAGGTGATCTTATCCGTGAATTCGTTGATCACAACTTTCCTTGTTTCCAGCGCTGGTATGAGTTCCTGGCTGCGCACGCTGGTTTCATCAAGCACATACCTGGTGTATTTGAATCTTCCTTTTATGTTTTTTATTTTTACAGAGATAGTGCTGTCTTTGAGGCCGGATTCTTTAGCTTCATAATACATATTCGTCAGGCCACCGAAGAACTGCTTTAACTTATCGCTTTCGCTTAGTTCCGGAAGGTTGCTGTTCTTATTGAGGATGTCTTTTACGCGGTTCGTCCGGATAATTTCAAGCAAGAGTCCCTGTTCTTTTTCACTGAATGTCGGAGCGGCGTTCTCTATCCAATTCCTGACCAAATACGGGTCGATATAATGCCAGAACAACAAAATCAGGTCATTGCCCTTTTTCGTAGCCAACCCGTCGACAAAGGCACTGGAAGAACCGAAACCCGGATACCAGCTCTCTCCTAAAAGTGTCAGATAACGAAAAACCTGGTATGCCGCCTTGGCTGAAACCTCTTCTTTGGGCTTATGCCTTACGCCGTAAGTCAGGCCGAAATTTTCCAGCAGATTTCCCTTCTCATCATAAGAATCGGCTAAACTATAAAATACCGAACGGTCAATGCCCGCGACCTGTACGTTTTTAAGGCGCGCCGGAACAAAACTGGCAGTGTAATAAGCATAATTACTGCGCGCATCCAAAAGCTTCGTATTGTCCAGGCCCCAGTTCCACTCATCAATCACCAGCGCGGTATCCTTAAGGCCAAAATAGCTCATCCAGTCTCGGATAA
Organism: Candidatus Omnitrophota bacterium; assembly: GCA_028717645.1. Classification (GTDB taxonomy): domain Bacteria; phylum Omnitrophota; class Gorgyraeia; order Gygaellales; family JAMWDD01; genus JAQUNK01. Next base: position 23,101 of record JAQUNK010000012.1, on the reverse strand, counting down.
GCTGGGCGATGTTGCGGTTATAGGCGATGACCTGCGTCTCTGCGCGCGCCTGGGTAGAAAAGGCGTGCCAACTGATAAAATCCAGGGGAAGGTTATTTTGCGAACAGAAACGCATCAGGTCGTAGATCAGGCTCCGCTCCGGAGTAAGGGCGCTATTGCCCCCAAAATTATCGTACCACATGCCTACCGCCGGGCCGCCCAAAGGGATATGGATATTGTATCGTTTTTCCAACTCCGCCACCGTGCGGGCCGTAGCCTTATAAAGCGCAAAATAATCTTTCTCCGTGCCCAAAAAAGCCTCTTCGCTGGTCGGATCATCCCAGACCTCGTACCAGACATTATATTTTTTCTCGCAACTTAATATTTTTATGGTCTCTTTGACCAGGTCTTTCCATTTGGCCACGTCTTCAGGCGCGCTACGCTTATCCAGCGCCCTGCCCATGCCGGGAGGGGTATTGATCAAAGATACGATCACCGTGCCTTTGGCGTCGGAGATTTTCTTGATCAACGCGCTGTAATTTTCAATGAGCTTGGCCTGCTTATCCTTATCTTTTTCTTCGCCGATCTGCCAGAAATCCCATTTTAGGCGGTAGGTACCACGCAAACCAATATCTTTTTCGAATTTTTCCAGGACCGCAACGTTGGCGTTTAAATTAACGCCGAGGAAAAAATTTCCGGGTAGGTTTTGGACAGAACTAGCGGCATCTAAAACAAATTCTATCGGCTTATTCGCCTCCTGGGCGAAGGCTAAACTAAGCAACGAGAAAAAAATAGCGGTGAAAAAAATAAGTTTTGTTTTCATTTCTTCTGTATACGCGCGATGGAACGGGTGCTACCCGTGCCGGAATCTATATCCAGGACTACACCGCTTAACTGGACGTTACCCGCCGCTACTTCAAAACGCAGCGGCATCCCGCTTAAGAAACGCGGGATGACATCTTCTACCCTCCTGCCGATCACCGAGTCCATCGGGCCGCACATACCCACGTCGGTAATATAGGCTGTGCCTTGCGGCAGGATCCTTTCATCCGCGGTCTGGACGTGCGTATGTGTACCCAATACCGCAGAAACTTTTCCGTCGAGGTACCAGCCCAGGGCCATTTTTTCGGAAGTGGCCTCGGCATGGATATCCACAATAATCACCTTGGTGGACCTGCGTAGTTCCTCAACTGCGGCGCGCGTGGCCCGGAAAGGGCAATCCAACGCCTGCATAAATACCCGGCCATTGGCATTGATCACTCCGATATTCTCTCCGGAAGGCGTAGCATAGAGCCCCCGGCCCTTTCCCGACGCACCTTCAGGGAAATTGATCGGCCGCAATAATCTTGGTTCTGTATCGATGACCTCCAGGACTTCCCTTTTTTTCCAGATGTGGTCTCCGGAAGTAAGGACATCCACACCATAGCCAAAAAGTTCTTTGGCAATAGAGGGGGTAATGCCTGAGCCGCCCGCGGCATTTTCCGCGTTGGCGATGACAAAATCAAGATGATGTTCTTTTCTTAAAACAGGCACCACCCGCGAGACGATGTCCCGCCCGGGGTTTCCTACTATGTCGCCGATAAATAATACTTTCATTTTATTTTGCGTATTCTATGGCCCGGGTTTCCCTGATCACCGTAACCTTGATCTGACCGGGATATTCCATACCCTCTTCTATTTTTTTACGGATCTCATGCGCCAGGCTCACCGACTCGCTGTCAGTAAGTTTGTCCGGCTGTACAATGACCCGGATCTCGCGGCCCGCCTGGATGGCGTAAGATTTTTCAACCCCCTTGAAGAGATTGGCGATAGACTCCAGTTTTTCCAACCTCTTGATGTAGGTCTCCAGTGTTTCACGCCTGGCACCGGGACGCGCCGCGCTGATCGCGTCTGCGGCAGCAGCGAGGACCGCATAAACTGTCTGCGGCTGTGCCTCTTCATGGTGCGCTTCAATGGCGTGAATAACATCTGCGCTCTCGCCGTATTTTTTGGCCAGTTCCGCACCCAGGCTGGCGTGCGTACCTTCTACCTGGTGGTCCACAGCCTTGCCGATATCATGCAAAAGCCCGATCCTTCTGGCGAGCCTAAAATCAGCACCCAGTTCCGAGGCCATGATCCCCAAAAGAAAAGCTACTTCCTTGGAATGTTGCAGGGTATTCTGCCCGTAGCTGGTACGGTATTTTAAGCGGCCCAGGAGCTTGATCAATTCCGGATGCAGGCCGTGTATGCCCACGTCGAAAGCGGCACGCTCGCCTTCCTCGCGGATCTTTTCTTCCAATTCCTGCTTGGTCTTCTCTACAACCTCTTCGATCCTTCCCGGATGTATCCGGCCGTCGGTGATCAGTTTTTCCAAGGAAAGCCGTGCGACCTCGCGCCTTACCGGGTCAAAACCGGAAAGGGTCACTGCCTCAGGCGTATCATCGATGATCACGTCAACACCCGTGGCCATTTCCAGGGCACGGATGTTACGGCCCTCTCTTCCGATGACCCGGCCCTTCATTTCGTCATTCGGCAATGCCACGACGCTCACCGTAGATTCAGCCGTATGTTCCGCGGCGATCCTCTGAATGGCCAGGCTGATGATCTCGCGCGCCTTTTTTTCGGAGGCGCTGCGCGCTTCTTCTTCCGCCTTTTTGATCATCACCGCTTTTTCTCCGCTTAATTCCTCGGCAATACGCGCCAAGAGTATTTTCTTGGCCTCTTCTGCAGAAAGTGAAGATATTTTCTGCAGCCGGCTCTTTTCTTCATTGATCAAGCCACTCAGCTGTGTTTCTTTGGCCTTAAAACCTTCTTCCTGTGTTCTTAAATTCTGAATTTTTCCTTCCAGTTCTTTTTCCTTATTTTCCAGGAAATTCAGCCGGCGGTCGACATTTTCTTCTTTTTGCAACAGCCTTTTTTCCTGCGCGGCAAGTTCCTGGCGGCGGTCTTTCGTCTCGCGCTCGAAATCCTGGCGCATGCGGTATAAAAGATCCTTTGCCTCCAACTCCATTTGACGGTGCTTATCCTGGGCCTCCCTTTTTGCCTGTTCCAGGATATGGCGCGCCTGCGCCTCGGCGTCTTCGATCTTCTTTTCCGCCCATACTTTTCTTAGATAATAACCTACGGCCAAACCCGCCAGGCCGACGATTAAAGCAATAATTATACTGGTCATTTTAAATAACCTCCGTGACTATAGATATGCCGATCCCGCGAAAAACACGGGAACTTTTTACGTTTTGTTTTTTAGAACTGGACGGAGGTTTTAGGCAAAAAGTACTCTGTCGACGTTACAGTCGTGACGCGATAAGGGGATAGAAGGTAAGATCTGAAAATCAAAAGCCAGTCCTATGCGATAAGTTTTCGGCGGCAGCCTCTTTAAGAAACGGTCATAGTAACCTTTGCCGCGGCCGAGGCGGTTCCCTTGCGCGTCAAACGCGATTCCCGGGACCACCACCACGTCGAGCCTGGAAAGCGGCAGGAATTCCCTGGCCACAGGCTCATATATACCGTAAGGACCTCTTTTTAATTTCTCGTTTAATCCCAACCTGCAGGGAGATATCTTACAACTCTTGGTCGCACATACGGGTACGGCTATTTTTTTACCCATTTTCAGTGCTTTTTTAATCATTCTATCCGTGCTTACCTCTGCGTCCAGGGCGATGAAAAACATAATCAGTTTTGCCTTTTTAACCCTGTCCAATCTAAAAAATTTGGTTAAAATTTTCCCACTTCTCTTAAGGCGTTCTTCCTCCTTTTGATTTCTTAATTGCGAAATTATTTTAACCCTAATTTGCTCTTTTGTCAACCCCGTTAGGGTTTTACCCTTCATGTTCATGTGTGTGCTTAGGCTCGTTTTTCAGCTCTTCCGGCGCATCCAAACCGGCCCTCTGGTAATAATCCCTCAATGCCGCGCGCAGCGCTTCTTCTGCCAGGACCGAACAATGCATTTTTATCGGCGGCAGGCCACCTAAGGCTTCAGCCACGGCCTTGTTGGAGATCTTTAATGCATCCTCAATGGTCTTTCCTTTGACCATTTCGGTGACCATGGAGCTGGTCGAAATAGCCGCTCCACAGCCGAAGGTCTTGAACTTTGCGTCCACAATGACGTTGCTTTGTATCTTGATATACATGCGCATCACATCGCCGCAGATAGGATTGCCGACGTTGCCGATGCCGCTGGCGTCGGGGATCTCTCCGACGTTCCTGGGATGCAGGAAGTGGTCCATTACTTTTTCAGAATACGGTAGGTCTGCCATTTTATTTACCCGCCATCATTAGCCTGTGCGGCTTGGTTGATTTCTTAAAATCCTTCGCCTTTTTTACTTTCTTAAATTCCATCAGTTTGTTCTTTTTTTCCAATTCCTTGTAAATGAGCACCCAGGCGCAATCTTTCTCGCTGTCTACTTCGCATTTACCTTTATTCATGCCGCCGCAAGGGCCGTTAAGCAGGCCTTTGGGGCAAAGCGTGATCGGGCAGATCCCGCCGGTGGTTGCCAAAACGCATTCGCCGCAGAGCGAACATTTTTCATAGAAATTGCCTTGGGCGTCCATGGTCGCGCCGAACAAAGTATTACAGGCGGGTATGGCTGCCAGGCCCAGGCGGTCATTGTCTTTGAATGATTGCACCCCCAGGCCGCAGGCCAAGATCAGGGCTGCTTCGGCGCTGCGTAAAGCAGGCATGTTTTTCGCCAACTCTGTTTTTAGTTTGGCGGCGACGCAGGGCGCGTCAGGAATGCCTATGCCCACCACTGTTTTACCGGCCTTTTCCAGCTCTTGCTGCATTTTGGCCAATTCATCCTTACCGCCGGTCTTACAGGTGGTCGCGCATTCGCCGCAACCGATGAGGAAAACTTTGCTGTATTCTTTTAAGCTATCTATAATCTCTGCAATAGCTTTCTGCTCTGTAATAATCATGGTACATTCCCTTCTTCGCCTCTAATTTTAGCACATTTTAGTCATGTGCTCAAGGGAAAAATATGCATTAAAGTACGCGGGTCCTGCCTGCTGATCCGGGGCCCCGTCCCTGCGTAAAAATAAGGAAATCTGTTGATGAAGGATTATTTATTATTTTCGAGCTTTTCCAGGCGCTGTTTGATCTTGGCCTCGAAGCCGCTGTCGGTGGGTTGGTAGTATTTGACTTTTTTGCGGGTATATTTCTGCTTGACGTAATGGCCGGGAAAATCGTGCGCGTATTTATAATCTTTGCCGTGGCCGAGTTTCTCTGCACCCGAATAGTGTGTGTCTTTGAGGTGATCGGGGACCTCCTGGACCTTCTCGCTTTCTATGTCTTGGGTGGCTTTATCGATGGCCAGGTAACTGGCATTGGATTTAGGTGCACAGGCCACATAAATCGCCGCCTGGGCCAGTGGTATACGCGCCTCGGGCAGCCCGATGAATTCAGAGATCTGTAAGGCTGCGTTCGCCAGGACGATAGCCAAAGGATCGGCATTGCCCACGTCTTCGGCTGCACAGATACAGATCCGGCGGGCGATGAAACGCGGGTCCTCGCCGGCATAAAGCATTTTGGCCATCCAATAAATTGCCGCATCCGGGTCAGAACCGCGCATGGATTTGATGAATGCCGAGGCGGTATCATAATGCGCGTCTTCGTCGCGGTCGTAAACCACGGCCTTTTTCTGCATCGACTCGGAAGCGGCCGCCAGATCTAGATCTATCGTCCCGTCTTTCGCCGGAAGAGTGGTCAATACTCCCACCTCCAGCGCATTGAGCGCCCGGCGCGCGTCGCCCTCGCAGGTTTTAGCCAAAAAGGCTAGGGCCTTTTTATCCGCTTTTACCTTTAAGTCGCCCAGGCCTTTGGTTTTATCCTTCAGCGCGGAATTGAGGATCTTTAAAATATCCTCTTCTTTTAAGGACTTTAATTCCAGGACCAGTGATCGGGAAAGGAGCGGTGCGACCAGCGAAAAATAAGGGTTATGCACAGTGGCGCCGATCAGGATGGGATTCCCCTCTTCCACGTCGGGCATGAGCACATCCTGCTGGGCCTTGTTAAAACGGTGGATCTCGTCGATAAAAAGGATGGTTTTTTTCCCGGATGATTTTTTCTGTTTGGCCTGGGCGATCACCTTTCTTAATTCTTCGACATTGGAAGTAGTGGCATTGATGGCAATGTAATTTGATTTGGTGACATTGGCGATGCACCAGGCCAGAGAGGTCTTGCCCACGCCCGGCGGGCCGTATAAGATCAAAGAAGTAATGCGGTCGGCTTCGATCGCGCGGCGCAGGAGCTTGCCTTTGCCCAGGATGTGCTCCTGGCCAACATATTCCTCCAGGCTCACCGGCCGCATACGCACGGCCAAAGGAAGGTCTTTGGGATTTTGTGGTTTTTCTTGTTCGAAGAGGTCCATAATGATCGCAGTATAAAATGTAAAGCGCAAAGTGCGAAACTAAAACGGTGTTTTTCGCTTTGCACTTTGCGCCAAATTAATCCCCGCCCTTGCCGTCGGACTTAGTCTAGCTGAACCCTTTTAGGAACAGGTGGGTGCCCTCTCAGATCATCCTCAGATGAAGTGAATGTGGGCTCCCTTTAACTTAGTGTTGGTTCACTAATATAAAGTATCCGACGCACATGGCAGGGAATTTATCGTCTAACCCAAGTATAACACATAGGCCTGTAAAATCAAGCCTTCGCGGCGAAACTAATTTAGCGCTTTCTTTATAGGCGGGATGGTTATCTCAATTTGGCGCCGAATTTGTTTTTCAGGTTCTCCAGGATCTTCTGGTGCGCGCCATTTACTTCGTCGTCTTGCAAAGTCCGTTCAGCGGATTGATAAAGGCAAGAGAATGTCAGGCCCCGGGAGCCTTTGGGGATGTGTTCTCCGGCATAAAAATCCGCTACTTTTACTTCTTTGATAAAAGGCTGGCCTTCTTGTTCAATGCAATCGCTTAATTCCTGAACACCTATATCCGCTCCGACTAAAATACTAATATCGCGGGTAACCGCCGGATACGCCGGCAGCGGCATAAAACGCCGGTTCAAATTTATAACTTTATATAGGTCGCCAAGATTTATCTCTGCTAAAAATAAGGCCTGATTTTTGATATCAAAGGCATTCAAGATCTCCTGCCTGACCTGGCCCATTATTCCGGCCTGGCTGTTACCTATTTTTAAGGCGAACGCCGCATTGGCGTAGAAGGCATTGTGCGCAGCGGGTGAAAAATCACAGCCTCCCACTCCCAGCCTTTCCAGTAAATTCTCTATTACTCCTTTTAAATGTAGGAGGCTCATTTTTTCTTCCTGCTTACCATTGATCCCGCACCAGGATGCCTCAGCGCATAAACTTATGGTCAAAACATATTCTTCTTTTTCAGGTGATAAAAATCTTTTTGCGATCTCGAATATGCGCACTGGCTTGAGCTTACGATTAAGGTTATGCGCCGTTACATTAAGAAAGCTCGGGATAAGCGTAGGCCTAAGCATTTCCAATTCTTTGCTCAAAGGATTGTCCAAAAAGACACCCTTTGTTCCAATCGCGCATCGCTCCAGCAGGTCTTCGTTGATCAGGCTGTGCGTAATTACTTCGTTCAAGCCTTCGGCGATCAAAATATTCCGGATAATGAAATTTAAGTCGAACTCGCCATTACTGAATACCTGTGGCGTGATGCAGGGTGTAGTAACGGGAATAAGGCCGTAGCCGTGTATCCGGCAGACCTCTTCGATAAGGTCCACGTCTCTGAGCAGATCGCGACGGAAACTCGGCACGGAAACTTCCAGGGAGCCGCGCGCAGTTTTTACCTTCAGGCCCAGATGCCCCAAAATATTTTTTATTTTAGGCACGGGTATTTCTACGCCCAAAACATTTTTTACTTTTTGGACATCGAGCTTGATGGGCTTCGGACGGCATTTAGGAACGGCCTTGGACTGGCTAAGAAATAAAACAGTGCCACCACCGGCCTCTTTTTGTATCATCTGCCCTGCCCGCAAAGAGGCAAAATTTACGCTTTCCATATCTACATCGCGTTCAAAACGGTAGGATGATTCCGTAGAAATGCCCAGTTTCTGGCGGCCGCGGCGGATGAGCACCGGAGAAAATTTAGCTGCTTCCAAAAGGATATTTTTTGTTCCTGGGCCGACCTCTGTATCCTTGCCGCCGATTACCCCTGCTACAGCGACCGGCCGGAAGCTGTCGGCGATCACCAAGATATCTTTATCCAGAGTGCGCTCTTTTCCGTCGATGGCCATTATTTTTTCACCATTTCTCGCGCGCCTCACTGCTATTTCAAAACCATCCTGATGCGCCAGTTTATCCAGGTCAAACGCGTGCAAAGGCTCGCCGGTCTCTAAGAGTACATAATTGGTAATGTCGACGATGTTATTCACCGGCCTGATCCCGACCAGCTCAAGCCTTTTCCTCATCCATCCCGGGGACTGAGCGACTTTTACATTCTGGATCACCCTGGCGGTATACAGCGGGCAATCTTTTTTGTCTTCAATTTTGATTTCTAATTTTGTTTTTGGAATTTTGGATTTGTGATTTGTTTCGGATTTAGTGTTTCGGATTTCGCATTTCACATTAGTCAGCGCTGCTACTTCCCGGGCAATGCCGGCGACCGAAAGCCAGTCCGGCCGGTTAGAGGTAATTTCTATTTCCAGGACCCAGTCGCCGTCTTTTTCTTCCAGGGATACGACTTCCAGGCCGGCCATGGTCAATTTTTCTGCCAGCGCCTGCGGGGCGAGCTTGATCTGCACAAAATCTTTTAACCAATTATAGGTAACTTTCACCCCGCACCTTCTTTTTATTCAAAAAGTATTATTTCTCTCCCCGTGCCTTCTAGTTTCTAAACTCTGTGAATACGTAGAAGGTGCGGGGTTCATTTTAAAATTGTTTCAAGAATCTCAAATCGTTTTCGTAAAATAATCTGATATCGTTTATGCCGTATTTAAGCATGGCGATCCTTTCTACGCCCATGCCAAAAGCAAAACCGGTGTATTTTTCCGGGTCATAACCCACATGTTTAAAGACATTGGGATGGATCATGCCGCTACCCAAAACTTCTAGCCAGCCTTTCCTGCCGCAGACGCTGCAGCCCTTGCCTTTACAGATAATGCAGGAGATATCCACTTCTGCCGACGGCTCGGTGAAAGGAAAAAAGTGCGGCCTCAGGCGCATCTTGATCTGATCGCCGAATACGGATTTGGCAAACGCCTCGAGCACGCCCTTTAAGTCGGAAAATTTGATATTTTTATCCACCATGAAACCTTCGATCTGATGGAACATGAAGGAGTGCGATGCATCCAGTGCATCCGGCCGGTAAACCCTGCCCGGTACGACTATGGCCAAAGGCGGCTTGCGGGATTTCATCGCCCTGATCTGGACAGGAGAGGTATGGCTACGCAGCAGCAATTTTTGATTTTTTAGATAAAATGTGTCGAAGGCATCGCGGGAAGGGTGTTCCAGCGGAATATTTAAGCCGGTAAAATTATTTTCTTCGGTCTCGATCTCGGGACCTTCCACCACTAAAAAACCCAGGCGGGAAAATATTTCGCAGATCTCCCTGATCACCTGGGTCAGAGGATGCATCCGGCCGATCTCCTGCGCTATCCCGGGCATGCCGATATCCACAAAAGCGTTTTTTTCTTCTTTTCCGGATGACTCCAGGCTCTTTTGCTTTTCGGCGAAGAGCCCGACGAGATATGCCTTTAATTCATTGATCGCGCGGCCGAACTGCGGTTTCTCTTCGGCCGGCAGGGTAGCAAAACTCTGGGTCATCTCGGCCAACAGGCCTTTTCTGCCCAGATATTTTATACGCAGGGCCTCTAATTCATCTTTGCCTGTGGCTGCGCTGATGGCCTGGGCTACTTCTGTTTTAATGCTTGCAATATCGCTGGTGGACACGATGCTCCTATAAAATAACGAGCCTGGATCAGCCTCTGGCTATTTCGATCAACTTCTTGAACGCGGCATTATCCGTTACTGCCAATTCTGCCAAAGACTTCCTGTCGAGTGAGATCTTCGCTTTTTTCAGGCCGTGCATGAACTTATTGTAGGTAATGTCCTCGGCACGGCAGGCTGCATTGATCCTTGCGATCCAAAGCGCGCGCATTTCTCTTTTACGGTTGCGCCTGTCGCGGTAAGCATAGACCAGTGCGCGGGCGCGGGTGCGCTTGGCCTGCTGGAACTGCTTGGAACGGTCCAGCTTATAACCCTTGGATTTCTTAAGTAATCTTTTCTTTCTTCTGTGCGTAGCAACGCTGTGTCTAGCTTTAGCCATAAGGTAACATCCTCCTTAAGTACTTCGTGTAATTTGACCCTTCGACATATCTGCGACGGCGCATCTGTCGTTTGCGTTTCGTTTCTTTCCCGGACAGCACATGCCCTTTGCCCGCGGTAGAATAACCTATTTTCTTTTTTTTGGTCAATTTGAATCTCTTTGCCACACCCTTTTTCGTTTTTAGTTTTGCCATTTTTAATGAGCAGACAATTTACGGAATGCAAATAACGTAAATTGTAGCCCCCTCCTTTCTTTAATCTTTGATGCGTCTGCGAATTAACCCCGCACCGATTGGTACGGGATAAGTTCGGACATATAAGTTACGCCGCTTATATGATTATATCGCTGGGCTCCGTAACTTATGTCCTCGCTTACTTTGGCCCGATAATGGCAGAGATCATCCTGCCTTCCTGCATAGGGTTCCTCTCTACTTGCCCGGCGGCGGCTGAATCGGCAAGGAACCTTTCCAATACCTTTTTACCCAGGTCGATGTGCTCCATCTGCCTGCCCCGAAAAATCAGGGTAAGCTTTACTTTATCCTTTTTCGTCAGAAAGGAAACCAGCTGTCTTAATTTTACCTGATAATCGTGTTCTTTGATATTCGGCTTAACGCGTATTTCTTTGAGCTTGGTCTGATGCTGGTGCTTACGCGCCTGTCTTTCCCGTTTTTCCTGTTCGTATTTGAATTTGCTGAAATCCAGGATCCGGCAAACAGGCGGGGCTATCTGGTCTGCTACTTCGACCAGGTCCAGCTCATATTGGTTGGCCAGGCCCAATGCTTTGTCTAAAGCCAAGATTCCCAATTGTTCTCCCTCGGGGCCGATCACGCGCACCTGGGAAGCACGAATACGCTCATTAACACGGACGAATTTTTTTATAGCACACCTCCTTAAATGGGCAGACAGCTTATGGAGCATTCAGCTTGCATCTTAGCGACGTAAGCCCTAGTCCCGCCCGCGGCGGGACGTCTGCGAATTAATCCTTGATCTTGCGCCAGCAATGTCAAGGAAATACAATTACTTCTTCCCCTCTATTTCTTCTTTTATCTTTTTTATAAATTCTGCCAGGCTAAGGCTTCCGGTATCACCCTTGCCTCTTTTTCTCACCGAAACGGAATTGGCCTCGGATTCTTTATCGCCGACCACCAGGATATAAGGAGTTTTTTCTACTTCTGCTTCCCGGATGCGCTTATTCAGAGTTTCATTGCGCTGGTCTATTTTAACGCGGATCTCTTCTTTTTCCAGTTCCGCTTTTATTTTTTGCGCGTAATCGTGCGTAGAATCTTTGATCGGGATAAGCGCTACCTGTATTGGCGACAGCCACAACGGAAGTACCGCGCCATGATGCTCCAGGAGTGCCCCGATAAATCTCTCCAGGCTGCCCAGGATAACGCGGTGCAGCATGATCGGCTGTTTTTCCTTGCCGTCGGTATCCACATAGCCTAAATTAAATCTTTTGGGCAGCGCAAAATCACATTGAATTGTAGCACATTGCCATTTTCTCTTCAAGACATCCTTAAGCTTGATGTCGATCTTCGGGCCGTAAAAAGCGCCCTCGCCCGGATGCACGGTATAACTTAAACCCTTTTCTTTTAAAGAATCTTCCAGCGCCTGGGTAGCCCTGGCCCAATCATCGTCGGAACCAATGGATTTTTCCGGCCGCGTGCTTAATTCGATATCCATTTCCCCGAAACCGAACACGCGCATCGCTTCGATTACAAAATCGATGATCGCCTTGATCTCGGATTTTAGGTTTTCCGGCGTACAGAAAATATGTGCGTCGTCCTGGGTAAAGCCGCGTACGCGCAGCAACCCATGCAGTACCCCTGCCTTTTCATGGCGGTAAACCGTGCCTAGCTCAAAATACCTTAAGGGCAGATCGCGGAAACTACGGATAGTGGATTTATAGATCAGGATGTGCCCCGGGCAGTTCATCGGCTTCAGGACAAATTCCTGGCCTTCGCTCGACGGAGTTTTTTCGTCGGGGATAAAAAAGGTGTACATATTCTCTTTGTAATAGTCGTAGTGGCCGGAAGTCTGCCATAAATTCTTCTGCATAATGTGCGGCGTCATCACTAACTGATAACCCCTCTTCAGGTGCTCTTTTTTCAGGTAATCCTCGATGATCATCCTTAAGAGCGCGCCCTTGGGATGATAAAAGATCAGGCCTGCTCCGGCCTCATCATGATAAATATCGAAGAACCCCAGTTCTTTACCGAGCTTACGATGGTCGCGTTTTTTTGCCTCTTCCAAATTTTTCAGGTATTCGTCTAATTCTTTTTGGCTGTTAAAACAGGTGCCGTAGATCCGCTGCAGCATCGGGTTGGTTTCCAGCCCGCGCCAATAGGCGCCGGCCACGGACAATAATTTAAAGGCCTTGATCTTGCCGGTAGATTCCACGTGCGGCCCGCGGCAGAGGTCCAAAAATGCGCTGCCGGTTTTATAAATAGAGACCTGCTCTTCGGGAATGTCCTTGATCAATTCTATTTTATAGGCCTCCCCTGATTTGGTGAACAAAGCAATCGCCTCTTTCTTGCTCAGATCCTGCCTGGTAAAAGGAAGGTTTTCTTTGATAATACGGCGCATCACCTCTTCAATCTTCTTCAGATCATCGTCGGTAAACGGCTCTTTCTTGTCAAAATCGTAATAGAATCCGTCCTCAATGGACGGGCCGATGGCCAGTTTTGTCTCGGGCCACAGTTCTTTTACCGCCTGCGCCATAATGTGTGAGCAAGAATGTCTTAAAGTATCTAATTCCATATTTTTAATGGTGGGCCCATGAGGACTCGAACCTCAGACCTTTGCGATGTCAACGCAACGCTCTAACCAGCTGAGCTATGAGCCCATGCTTAATGGGCAAGAAGGGAGTTGAACCCTTACGGCCTTGCAGCCAATGGATTTTAAGTCCATCGTGTATGCCATTCCACCACTTGCCCGTTGTTTACCGATGGAAATTCAAGGCGCGGAGCGGGTTCGAACCGCTGAATAACTGTTTTGCAGACAGTTGCCTTGCCACTTGGCTACCGCGCCAAATTTTTAAAGAACCTTTTTCACCGCCTTAATCACATCTTCTACATCAGCAAGACAACCCGTGCCAACTTTACCGCAGGCCAGCTTTCCCGGCTTCGGCCCGACAAATTTATAGCCTAAATCCTGCAATTTTTTTATGTTCTCCTGCGTAATCTTATTTTTATACATATTTTCATTCATCGCCGGAGCAATGAGCACCTTTGCCTTTGTCGCAGAAACCAGGCAAGTCAGCAAGTCGTCACAAAGGCCGGTAGCGAATTTGGCGATAATGTTGGCCGTGGCCGGCGCAACCAGGACCAGGTCCGCCTTATCCGCCAGGGCGATATGCTCCACTTCCCAGGGCGTTTGCTCGTCGCTAAACAGGTCATGGTAGGCCCGTCTTCCGGTGAGTGTCGAGAAGACGACCGGCCTGATCAGCTCGGTCGATTCCTGGGTCATCACGACCGTCACGCCAAAACCTTCTGCTTGCAAGCGCCGGATAATATCGCAGGCCTTATAAATGGCAATACTCGCAGTGACCCCTAAAATTATTTCCTGCTTACGCATGGTTATTTGGTTATTTTATAACTTACCTTGCCTGCAGCGATCTCTCTTAAGGCAACTACCGACGGCTTGGTATTGGGACACGGCCCGATAAGGCTGGGCTGGCCTTCGGCGATTTCCAGCGCCCGGCGGCTGGCCAGAATGACTAATTTATAAAGGGAGTGGCTTGTCTTGTCGATCAATGTTTCCAGCGGTACGTAATCCATGTGTTCTCCTCCTAGCGGTCTATTGATTAGCGACGATCTCTTTTCTGACGAAACGCTTTAATTCATTCAGCGCCCTGGTCAGGCTCTTGTTCATGATACAACAATCGAACCTGCGGCAAAGCTTCATTTCTTCCCGGGCCAGACGTAGGCGCCGGGCGATCTCTTCATGGTTTTTGGCCTTTAAAGAGCGTAGGTGGATCCTTTTTTCTAAAGTCTTTAGGTCCGGCGGGAGGATAAAGATCAAACGCGTGTGTTTAGGAAAAATCGTTCTTATCCTGAAGGCCCCTCTTTGGTCCACGCAAAGCACCACAGACCTGCCTTTGCTGAGCTTTTGCCTGATATTGTCTTTAGCTGTGGCATAATAGTATCCCAAATACTCGGTCCATTCAAGGAATTTCTTCTCGCGTCGCTGCCTTAAAAATTCAGCCCTACTCACAAAGAAATAGTCGTGCCTGTTCCTTTCGCCCGGCCGCCTGGGCCGCGTAGTAAAAGAGACCAGCCGGCTTAATTTTTTCTTTAAAAGACTGTCCTCTAAAATTTTTTTGGCCAGCGTGGTTTTCCCTGAGCCCGAAGGCCCGGAAACCACGAAGATTAAGCCCTTTTTCTGCATTTTCGGCTCGCTTCGCCTATCAGCGGATCTCGCCATTTTCTGAAAAATATTATTTCCCGGAAAATGGCGGATAAAACTAAACCGCAAAATCGCTTAAATTAAACCCTAATTTTGGCGTTTTGCGGTATAAGAATTATTCTACATTCTGTAATTGCTCGCGTATTTTATCTATCTCGGATTTGATCTTCACCACGTAGCCAGAAACCAGGGCATCTATGGATTTGGCCCCCACTGTATTCGCTTCGCGAGCAAGTTCCTGGGTGATAAAATCCAACTCTTTGCCCGAGGCCCCGTTTTTATTCATTTGCTGGGTGAAATTCTTCAGGTGAAATTTGATCCTCACCAGTTCCTCCGTGATATCCGAGCCTTTTAAAAAACTTGTTTTTTCTTCACAGTTGGCGATGTTTTTTACCTTTTGACTTACCGCCCGCCTGAAACGCTCCTCTAATTTGGCCAGATAAAAATTTAATTTTTGAATACGCCCCTTGATGTCCTTGTATAAGGCCGCCCCTTCTTTTTTCCTCTGCTGGATCAGTTTATCCAGGGCCCGGTTAAAAAGGCTGCGCATCACAGCCAAAGGAATTTCTTTGTACTTGGGCCGGGTCACCATGACCCCGGGCAAAGATAAAAGCAGCCCCAGGTCCGGCGGTGTTTTTAAATCCAACTTCTGGTTCAGCCTCTTCAGTTGTTTATGATAGGCGAACAGCCTGGCTTCATCAAAAATACTCTTGTCCATAAACGACCCGTCGAGCCTGAGCGAACAATTGATCCTGCCGCGGCTAAGCCTCTTAGAGATCAACGCCCTGAACATATCCTCTAAATAGGCGAATTCTTCAGGCAGGTGAAAGATCGTTTCCAAAAAACGCTGGTTGATACTGCGTAACTGCAACTCGATCTTGCCAATCCCTTTAAGGTCCCTTAAGGCGGAACCAAAACCAGTCATACTGTTAAACATATGTTTAGCTTTACCCTGTTTTTAATTCGCGCAAATTGCCCGCGCGATCGGCTTACAAGTCAGCGCCGAGACGACCTCGCACTTATTGATGGCGTTTACTTCGACCCCGTGGTCCCTGCCGCAGCCATAAATTTCTCCGATTGCATTATATCCGCCGCTACAATTGATCAAATACGGGTGGTCTGTTGGGCAAGTTGCTGTCGCCCGATTACCCGTAGCTTCAACGGTATAAGTTGTGGACACGACAGATACCCTATCGTGAACGGTCGTGCTTCTCCAGCGGGTTCCATCGCAAAAATACATCGCATTTGCCAGTATGCCGCCCGAAGCATAAGTTCCGCTAAAATACATCGTTCCGGCGGTATTAGCATCACAGGTCGCCGGAGCTACGTTACTGGGATAAATCCTTAAACTTTTATATACACCGTACGGCGAAGGATAATAAGTAGTCAGTGTGATCTGTTCGGAAGCACTTTGCGCAAAACAAAATAAAGCCGGACCTAATAATAACGCAGCTACAATAACCGCAATAAGCAGGTTTTTATGCATACCGCCTCCTTTTATTTATGCCCAGACTGTTTCTTCTTTTTCCTTGACCGTTATCTTTTTTTTCGGGTACAGATCCACGATGATCTCCAGCGGCTTGAACCAAAGCTTGATCTCTCTTTCCGCTTCCAACGGGTCTGAGGACACATGGATCACGTTTTCATAAAGGCCCGAAGTGGTGATCCTGCCGTAGGAGCCGCGGATAGAAGTTGACTCCGCCTCTTCCGGGTTTGTCGCACCGGCGAGAGAACGGCATTTTTTTATCGCGTCTTCGCCCCAATAGATCAAAGCCATGACCTTTTTTCTCTGGTGCAATTCTCCCTGGAGATATCTGATCAGATCGTTAAAAAACGGCTGGTCTTTCAGGTGCCGATAGTGCTCTTCGGCCATCTCTTTGGTTACCCGGACCATCTTTGCGGCAATGATCTCCAGTTTTGTTTCGGATAGCCTGGTCAAAATATTGCCGGTCAAAGATTTTTTCAGGCCGTCGGGCTTAATGAGAATTAACGTGGCCTGGTTCTTGTGTTCCTCTTTCATAAAACGCTCCCCTCTATTTTTTATTGTGCAGACTTATGCATAATACCAATGATTCTCTGTAGATCTGCTTCAGAATAAAAATCAATCTGGATGTTCCCGCGCTTACGTCCTTTATTTACTTTGACTTTTGTGCCTAATAAATGTTGTAAATTTTCTTCCAGGGCGGCAATAGCTGGATCAGCCGGCTTTTGGCCCTTTCTGGCACGTGGACGAATTGGACATTTTTGCTTAACTAAATTTTCTAATTCTTTTACTGAAAGGCCGTGTGAAACTATTTTCCAGGCCAGATTACGCTGTAAATTAATATCTTCGATCTCCAACAAAACCTTACCGTGGGCAAAAGTAATTCTACCTTTAGTAATTTCTTCCTGGATTTCTTGCGGTAACTTTAATAATCGCAACGAGTTAGCAACAGAGGCCCGGGATTTACCCACGGTTTCGCTGATGCGCTCTTGGGTAATATTGAATTTATCAATGAGATGCTGGTAGGCATATGCTTCTTCGATAGGATTGAGTTGCTCTCTTTGTACATTCTCGATCAAGGATAATTCCAGTGACTCTTCATCAGACACATCTTTGATTACGGCGGGTATCTCATTTATTTGCAAAGACTTAGCTGCTCTAAGCCTTCTCTCGCCGGCAATCAATTCGTAGTGCGGGCCCATCCTGCGCACCAGGATCGGCTGGATCACTCCTTTTTCTTTGATCGACTGGCTCAGTTCAGCCAATTCATCCGGAGTAAAAATTTTGCGCGGCTGATAAGGATTAGGTTTTACTTCATGGATAGGAATATAAACTATTCTTTCTTTTTCTTCCAATACTTTTTCCGGGATCAAAGCGCTTAATCCTCTGCCTAAAGCTCTTTTTTGCATCAATTCTCTCCTGTCTCAGCGACGAGACTTTCGCTGGCCCGCTCTTCGCGGGGTAAACCTAAAACTTCCCGGGCTAATTCATCGTATTTTTGCGCGCCAATAGAAAGCCGGTCGTAGATAGCAATTGGCTTGCCAAAGCTCGGCGCTTCAGTTAATCTGATGTTTCTCGGGATGACCGTTTCAAATACCTTGCCCTTGTTGGACATTTCTAAATTAGAAAAATAATTCCGGGTTTCCTGAATCACTTCTTTGGTCAGGTTAGTACGGAAATCGGCCATAGTCAAAACCACGCCTTCGATGGCCAGTTCAGGATTGAGATTATTTTTCACAAGTGTAATTGTATTAATGAGTTGCGTTAATCCTTCCAAGGCATAATATTCGCATTGCACTGGAACAAGCACAGAATCTGCGGCGCAAAGTCCGTTAATGGTAAGCAATCCTAAAGACGGCGGCGAATCAATGATAATAAAATCGAAATTGTTTTTTTCCGGCAAGAGCACTTTTTTCAGGCGATGTTCTCTTCCCAGGGCGCCGACCAATTCTACTTCTGCGCCAGTAAGATCCAGGTTAGCCGCAGCTAATTTTAAATGCGGGATCTGCGTATCCAGCATTACCTCGTTCACTGGTACCTGGTCCAGCAGAATATCGTAGGTGCTCTTTTCTATTTTATATTTGTCCAATCCGATACCGCTGGTAGCATTTGCCTGTGGATCTAGATCTAAAAGCAAGGTCTTCTTATTTAATAAGGCTAACGACGCGGAAAGATTGATTGCAGTAGTAGTTTTACCCGTACCGCCTTTTTGGTTGCAGACAGCGATTATTTTACCCATGCTCATTACCCATAAAATGTTCCTCGCGGAACATTGTTAAACAGCCTTGCTATATCTTTATTATTTATAGAAAATGCACTTTGTCAAGGAAAAATTTCATTAATGCCTAGCGCAACTTAGTTACGCGCACCTTGGCTAACTTGGCTCCGGGCATACCGAATAGGCCCTTTTGTTCTTCGCTGAGGATTTGGATTTTAACGCTTTTGCGGGGCAATTTTAACTGTTTCAAGGCTTTTTTTACCGCCTCTTCTGCAGTCTTGCCTTCTACCTCGATTTCAAATTCATTTCTCTGCTGAGCCATTTTATTTACTGATTTTTAACTGGTAAACAAACATCAGCAAGCTATTAATAAACCAGTAGATAACCAGGCCTGAAGGCATATGATAAAAAATCAGACCGAACATCAGCGGAAAAAGTATAAGCATCATTTTCTGCTGTTCTGACGAAACTGCGGCTTTGGAAGTCATTTTTTGCTGGAAAAACATCACCGCGCACATGAGCAGCGGTAAAATATTGATTTCGTTCCCGATCACCGGTAACGAGTTGGGTAAAGTAAATAATTGGTCCGGCCGGCTCAAATCTTTTATCCAGAGGAAGCTGGCGCCTTTTAGTTCCAGAGAACGCATCAAAGCCTGATACAAGGCGAAAAATACGGGAATTTGCAAAAGCATGGGTAGGCAGCCGCCAAAAGGATTTACCTTGTGCTCTTTGTAAAGCTCCATGATTTCCTTGTTCAGCCGCTGCGGATTATCCTTATACATTTTTTTGAGCGCTTCCATTTTAGGCTGTAAATTCTGCATTTCTTTCATTGAGCGCAATTGTTGCAAACTAAGCGGAAAAAGGACAAAATAAATTAGCAAACTGAGCAGAATAATGGCCACGCCCCAATTATGGACAATTTTAAACAAGAATCGCATGAGCTGCAAAAGGAATTTAGAAATAGGATCAAAGAAGCCATAGTTAATCACTTCTGGCCATTTGGGATTAGCAGCGCTTAAAATAGTGGCATCCTGAGGACCTAAATAAAGGGCAAATTTTAATGTAACTTCTTTATTGGCAGGGATTTGGATACCAAGATTCATGCCGAATTCATTTTCCCCGGCAGAGAGCTTTTTATTAAAGACCTGCGTCTGGCTGCTTTCTGGCTGCAGAATAGCGCAAAAATATCTTTCTCTGAACGCAATAAATTTCACCGGGCCGGTAAAAAACATTTCCTTGCTCGGAGCAAAACGCGAAACTTTCTCCGTCGTGGCGATCACTACTTCCTGGCTTTGGAATTGTGCATCCTTTCCGCTGGAACGAGTAATGCGGCTGAGAATAAGAGGGAGGTCAAGTTTTAATTCTTCATTTTTCAGGTTCTTGATTTTAACAGTTAAACCTATGTAATAGTTGGGGTTAGAAAAATTATATTCCTGGGTAATTTTCTTTTCCCCATCCGTATGTACAAAAGTAGAAACCGGGCCAAGCTGGATCTGGGAAAATCCGGAAATACCCTCGAGAAAAAATCCTTTTAAGGGTAATTTATATTGGTGGTATTTTTTAAAGGTGACTTCCCGCACAGCGGCGAGCTGGGGGAGCAATGAAACAGCGTAGTCATCTGTCTGTATTTCTTCAGCGGGAGCCTTGGCCAAAAAATCATCCGTGGTCTTGATTTCTGTGGGCTGGGAAACTGGGTTTATTGTGGTAACTACTTTATTTTCAATAGGTTGTGTTATCGGAGGACGTTGTTTCGGGGCGAGGGCAGACCAAACAACAATAACTAATACTGATAAAACAAAAGCTAATAAGGTTCTTTTTTCCATAGGTATTATACTGGATCGTATCCGCTTTTTTTCGAAAACGGGTGGCACCTAAGCAGGCGCTGTACCCCTTTTAAAGAGCCCCGGATAAACCCGTATTGCTTAAGGGCCTCCTGGGCATAATCGGAACAAGTGGGATAAAAACGACAACAGGGCATGAAACAGGGGCGGATGTTTTTTTGGTAAAAAACTATTGCCTTGACCGCGAATCTGGTGAAAATGCTCACAGGGTGAGCTTTTTACGGCCCTTCTGCCGGCGCCTTCTGATGACGGATCTACCGCCGCGCGTGGTCATGCGCCGCCTGAAACCGCACTTGCGCTTGCCTTTTATCTTCGTCGGAGTTTTAAGATGTTTCTTCATAGTGTGGTAATTATAACATAAGAATATTCCAAGTCAAGGAAAATCGGAAGGGTTTTAATTTTTTTAGAAACAAAACCTCTTCTCGGGGCTGGGGTTAGCGAGATGGCGGCGGGCCCTGATAATAAACTTCTTGCAAAACATTTTTTATTTGTTATAATTAATGCTCTAAAATTTAAAAAATACTTATCCACCGTTTGTGGATAAGTTGTGAATATTCGACGGCGGGAAAACACGCATGGAACTCTGGGAAAAAGCAAAGGAAAAACTAAAAGAGCGCATCGGGACAATCGCTTTTGAAACGTGGTTAGAGCCCCTGCGCTGCAAAGAGGACAAAACCACGGGTAACCTCATCCTCGAGGCGCCCAATAATTTTTTTAAGGACTGGGTAATAAAACATTACCTGCCGTTCGTGAACGAAGCCCTCCAGGGGCTTACCCATCACAACGTACAAATCGACTTCGAAATTAACCCCGGCATCCTCCCTAAAGACGAACAGCAGAAAATAGAGGTTTTCAAATCCCGCGTTGAACCGGTCCAGGATTCCCTGAAACTCAACCCGCGCTATACCTTTGAAAATTTTATTGTCGGCCCGTCCAACAATATGGTGCACGCCGCGTCCGTGTCCATAGCGCGCTCACCGGCAAAAAGCTATAATCCCTTTTTTATCTACGGAGGGGCGGGACTAGGCAAAACCCATCTGCTGCAGGCCATTTGCCATTATGTAAAAGCACATAACCCCGGCATTAAAATCGCTTACATACCGGCCGAATGCTTTACCAACGAACTGATCAACGCCATACAGCATCGTTCTACCGCGCAGTTCCGCAACAAATACCGCAACCTTGATATGCTCGTGCTGGACGATATCCATTTTATCGCTGGCAAAGAATCCACCCAGGAAGAATTTTTCCACACCTTTAATGCTTTATACGACGCCCACAAACAGATTATTTTTTCCTCAGACCGCTCACCCAAAGAGATCTCCAACCTTCAAGAGCGCCTGATTTCGCGTTTTGCTTGGGGCCTGATCGCCGACGTACAGCCGCCGGATTTCGAAACCCGGGTGGCAATATTAAAACACAAGATCGAACGTGAGCCGATCAAAATATCCGACGATGTGATCTATTTTATAGCAGAAACTATCCGCACCAATATCCGGGAGCTGGAAGGGGCCCTGATCCGGGTAGTGGCCTACGGGTTTTTGGAAGAAAAAAATATTACCCTGGACCTGGCCAAGGATGTATTAAAAGATCTAAACAATGAGCCCCCGCGCATTATTACAGTAGGCGCTATCCAAAAAATAGTGGCCAGCGAATTTGGTATTTCTGTAGGTGATCTGACCAATAAAAGGCGTAGTAAAAATTTAATCACCCCCCGCCAGATCGCTATTTATCTTTCGCGTGAATTAACCGAGTTGTCTTTACCGGAAATCGGGGGGCTTTTTGGTGGTAAAGACCATACAACCATTCTCTATAGTTATAATAAAATTAAAAAGGATTCTGAAAATAACTCAAACCTGAAAGAAAGAATTAACAAGATTAAGCGGCTGATCAAAGGATAATCACAAGGTTATTCAAGATTTATTTTTTTGTAAGTACTTAAAGTTGAAGGTGTTTTGGTTTTATTCACAGATTACACAGGTATAAAACAAACGAACATTAATAAGGTTTTATATAAATTAACCGTATTAGTAGGGATAATGAAAATTAAGGTTTTGAAAAAAAGTTTTGTGCGTGGCTGGTGGAAATTTAAGGCTGACCATTGCAGGTTTAAGCCTGGGGATAAGTTGTTTATTATTTGTTGAACCCTAGCAAACACTAGATTATTGTAAATTACATTGTATAATGAATCGTATTGGGAGGAATGATGAAAGTTAAAGTATTAAAAGAAGATTTAATGAAGGGGATTGGCATTATCCAAAGCGCCGTAGATGTAAGGTCTACCTTGCCGATACTCTCCAATATTTTGATGGAGGTAGAGGGCAAAAGCCTGAGGCTGACCACTACGGACTTAAACCTTGGCATAAGTTGTTTGTTGCCTATTGAGCCCCAGGAAGCGGGCGCGGTAGCTGTGCCGGCCAAGCGGTTCGGCGATATTGTCAAAGAATTGTCCGAGCAGGAGATCAATATCACGGCCAAAAAAAATAACCTGGTTACCGTCGAGACCAAGAATTGCCAGTTTAAACTTATGGGCCTGCCCAAGGAAGAGTTCCCCAAGCTGCCGGATTTTAAAGATAAAGAAGTGATCCGGCTGGGCGAGGAGGGCCTGAAGAAACTGCTTAATTTGGTGGTCTTTGCCGCCTCTAGCGACGAGACGCGTTATATTTTAAACGGCGTATTATTCAAGATCAATAAGGACCAGATATCCCTGGTGGCTACTGACGGCCGGCGCTTGGCAGTGGCGCATAAAAAAATCCAGAATCCCGTAGCCCAACCGGTTTCCATGATCATCCCGATCAAGACCATACACGAATTGATCAGGAATTTAACCGAGGGGTTTGAGCTTTCTTTGATCCTGGGCCAGAATCAGGCGATGTTTACCTTAGGCAGGGTGACTATTGTCTCCCGCCTCCTGGAGGGAGAGTTCCCCGACTATCAGGCGGTGGTGCCTACTGGCTCGGAGAAT
>JAQUNK010000011.1:34315-40880 GCA_028717645.1 Candidatus Omnitrophota bacterium | reverse complement strand
CGATGTGTTTTAGCGCGATACACTGGGCGAGGATAAAAAAGATAATTTACGGCACGAAAACAAGCGATGCTAAAAAAGCGGGTTTTAATGAATTGGATATTCCTGATACCAAGCTGGCAGCTTTAGGCAGGATCAGGGTCAGGCTTATCGGCGGTGTATCGCTTAAAGAATGCCAGGGACTCTTAAAAGATTGGTCTAAACTGGCGGATGCGGATAAGGTATTTTATTAATTATGGATACATATTTAAAAGCGGCAATAGAAGAAGCGCAGGCCGGGGTAAAAGAGGGCGGCATACCGATCGGCTCGGTGATCGTCTATAACGGAAAGATCATCGGCCGCGGGCATAACCGGCGCGTGCAGAAAGGAAGCGTTGTCTTGCATGCAGAGATGGATGCTTTGGAAAACGCTGGCCGGCAGCCTGCATCCGTATATAAACAATGCACTTTGTATACTACGCTTTCTCCCTGCGCGATGTGCTCAGGCGCAATTATCCTCTACCAGATCCCGCGTATCGTGATCGGCGAGAATAAAACCTTTAAAGGCGAAGAAGAGCTTCTCCGCGCAAAAGGGATAAAGTTGGAAGTGCTGCAGGATGAGGCTTGTATTACGCTGATGAAGGATTTTATAAAAAATGACCCAAAACTCTGGAACGAGGATATTGGCGTATAAATGGAACGAATTTTAGATCAGCTGCTCTTAATTTCCTGGGCTATCATTTTACCGGTTAATCTGATCCGCCTCATTGGCCATTATTTTATCGCAGCTTTCCGCAGGTTTGTCAGAGCCGCGTTATTTTTATATGCCGCTTTTTGGGTTGGTTGCATCGCTTTGGTCATCTTAAATAAAACCTTACTTTTAAAAGGCCAGATGCTGGCGCCAAATATCTTTATAGGTATTACCGGAGCGATTATTTTTTCTCTGGGTATGTTTTTACAGTTTTCAGGCATCAGGACGCTGGGGATAAGGAGTGTTTTGGGGATACCCGAACTCAAAGATGAAGATAAGAAGACAGGCCTGATCATCAAAGGGCCGTTTTTATTGGTCAGGCACCCGATCTACTTCGGGCAGTATTTGTGGATCGTGGGACTATTCCTGATGACCTTAAAGCCCAGTGCATTCGTCCTTTTACTTATGGTCACTATTTTTCTCTGGCCGGTGACAGAACTGGAAGAAAGAGAGCTTAGAGAAAGGTTTAAAGAAGAATACCAGGAATATCAAAAACGGGTCCCGCGGTTCTTTCCAAAGGTGCGGTTAAAGGCTTTGGGTATATTTTGGTTGCTGATATTTTTAGCTGGTTGCTCTACGGTAGCTCAAGAGGGCGATTCTGTAAAAAACGGGCCTGAAAACGTACGCGTCAGCGGCGATATGACCATCAGCACCGTGGATAGAAAGGGATTTTAAAGAGCAAAATGAAGAGAGAAGAAAAAGAATTATTTATCAAAGAACTCGCCGAAAAGTTCTTTCAATCGGAATTTGCGGATGGCTTGACTAGCGTACAGATCTCCGAACGCGATGCTATCAAGGTCAAAGAAAAAGGCGGGGATGATGCCTTGCATTTTGAAGTCTGTTTTAAGCCTGTACCTAAGGACCAGATAGAAATTGCCTTTCACGACCATTTAAAAGGAAAAGTTCTAGAAGCGAAAAAGGCCAGGATCAATAAAGTAATGAAAGAAGCAAAAGAAATGATCCGGGAATCGAGGGTGCGTTTTCGTTATGATCCGGAGTGGAGAAGGTATTGGTCGCGGCTCTATACGCTTTATGCACCTCTTGGGCCGCAGGACGTCCAGCCGGTGCTTGAACGGCTGTGGGTTTTGATCGAATGCCTGAAACCGAAGTTGGAAAAAATTTCCTGGGGCAGGTAGATGTTGAAGCCAATTTAAAGGCATCGGCCCGGTGACTGCCCGGATATTTTACAAGGGAAGATTTAAATGAAAAAGACGCAGTTGATTATGGTTTGGCTCTTACCGGTTATCATCATCGGGGGGTTATTTTATCCATTGCTTGGCTACCTTGTTGTGGCAATGATGGCTATACTTTTAGTGATGGCGTTGTTCAAAGGCCGTTACTGGTGTGGAAATCTCTGTCCAAGGGGCGCTTTTCTGGATATTATTATGTCCAGACTAACTCTGAATAGGCCTTTGCCGCATATTTTCCTTAAGACATGGTTTCGTTGGTTAGTGCTTGTTCTTTTTATGAGTTTTCTTGTTTCCAGGATCATGCGCGCCGGAGGGAACCTCGTTGCCATCGGTGCTGTGTTTGTAGGTATGTGCATACTCACAACCGTTATCTCGATTATTTTAGGAGCCTCGATCAAACATAGAGGCTGGTGCGCGATATGCCCGATGGGTACGCTGCAGAATGAAATCAGCAAAAGCAGAAAGGAGCGATAGATGAAGGGAGTATCTGTGTTGGTATGCAGCACAATATTTATCGCCGGTTGCGCTTATAATCCGCCGATTCCTCCGGAGGCAGAAGAAGAGTTGGCAAAGCCCATTGATTGTTTGACTGCGACTGAAGATATCCGTATTTTGGAAAGCGAGAAAATATCCAGCACGGAACAGGCAAAGGCCGGGGTAAAGATGATTGTGCCTGCGGCTGCCGCGCGTAGTATTTTACACCGCGATTATCTGGACCGTGCAGAAGTTACCAGTGGCCAATATAACCGCGATATCGATAATAAGATCCAGAAAATAAAAGATGCCTGTGGTTTAAAATAAGATGGATGCCGGAATAATTTCTTTATCTATATTCATTATCGCATATGTTTTGTTCGTCCTGCTGCCGACCAGGCGTGCGCATGTGGCAGTTGTTGCCAGCCTACTTTTAATCATCAGCCGTGCCATCTCTTTTAAACAGGCTTTCTTTGCCATAAACTGGAACGTGATGGGTATCTTTATCGGTACCCTGGCTGTCGCGGATACCTTTATGGAAAGCAGGGTTCCGGCGTATATCGCTGAGATAATCGTCAACCGTGCCAAGAATACCGGCTGGGCGATGTTGGCTATCTGTTTATTGACCGGGTTCATTTCTGCATTCGTAGAAAACGTGGCTACGGTCCTGATCGTGGCGCCGATCGCTTTGTCCCTGGCCAGAAAATTAAAGATTAATCCTACGAATATGATGATCGGTATTGCCATATCGAGTAATCTCCAGGGCGTTGCCACTCTGATCGGAGATCCGCCGAGCATGCTCCTGGGTGGATTTGCCAAAATGAATTTTATGGATTTCTTCGTCTACAAAGGTAAGCCAAGCATATTTTTTGCGGTAGAACTGGGTGCCCTGGCTTCATTCATCGTGCTTTACTTTATCTTTAGAAAGCATAAGGAAAAAACGCAGCTGGTGCGCACAGAAAAAGTAAGATCCTGGGTTCCTACCTTTATTCTGGTTTTTCTGATCTTTAGCTTGGCTCTGTCTTCTTTCTTTGATGTAGGCTTCAGTTACCTCGCAGGTATCATCTGTATGATTTTCGGCGCCATATCTTTGCTCTGGGAAAAATTCATCAACCGTAAATTTATCTTAAAAAGTATTTTGTCCCTTGATTGGGAAACAAGCCTGTTCTTGGTAGGTATATTTATCGTCGTAGGTTCACTTACTCTGAATGGCTGGATAGAATGGATCTCTACGTTCTTATCCGGGCTGGTGGGAGAAAATATATTTTTAGGCTATACGATTCTTGTTTTTACCGCCATCCTCATTTCGGCATTCGTGGATAACGTTCCTTTCCTGGTAGCGATGCTGCCGGTAGCGATCTCTATGTCTGCTAAGCTTAATATCAGTCCGTCTTTGTTCCTTTTTGGCTTGCTTATCGGAGCGAGCCTGGGTGGGAATATCACTCCTATCGGCGCTTCGGCGAATATCGTGGCCTGTGGGCTATTAAAGAAAGAAGGACACCCGGTGAAATTCAAGGATTTTATGAAGATCGGCCTGCCTTTTACTCTCGCTGCGGTCACTGCTGCGTATTTATTTGTCTGGCTTTTCTGGCGTTAAAAAAAACAGATAATATTTTGTAAAAAGTATTTTATGTGTTAGACTAGAACACATGGATACTGCAAGAATTTGGCTGCCTCTGACATTAAGTTTTATGGCCGGCATTTTTACTGTGGTCGGCAGCTTCATCACCTTTTTTATCCGCGATTTTAAAAAAAGTTACCTGCAGTTTTTCTTAGGCCTATCCAGTGGTGTCATGATCTATGTTTCTTTTGTTGAGCTCCTGCCGTCTTCTATTACCGCGATCGGGCCGCTCAAGGCTAATGTCGCCTTTTTCGGCGGCATCTTCCTGGTTATGCTCATCGACTTTTTTGTTCCCCATGAATATATCGCCGAGCGTATAAAGGTGGATACGCACGATAAGAAACTTATGGCTGCGGGTATCTTTACCGCTATTGGTATCGGGATACATAATTTTCCCGAAGGCCTGGCAGTTTTTATGAGCGCTTTAGTAAATATTAAATTAGGTATTGCCTTGGCTATTGCCATAGCACTGCACAATATTCCCGAGGGCATTGCCGTGGCTATGCCTATTTTCTACGCCACCAAAAGTAAGAAGAAGGCGTTCTGGTATTCTTTTCTTTCTGGGTTTGCCGAGCCTGCCGGAGCGGTCATCGCAATATTAGTCTTAATGCCATTCCTTAATCCGGCGGTCTTGTCTTTTATACTCGCGCTGGTTGCCGGGATCATGGTTTTTATCAGTTTTGACGAACTCTTGCCTTTATCCTGCCAGAGTGAGGGTTACCATATATCCATCTTTGGAGTAATTATCGGGATGGCGGTAATGGCCCTGAGCCTTATTTTGATGCAGCAGTAGGGCCTGGCACATAATGGGAGGCGCCTCATGGATGATAGGCTAAAGAAAAAAATCCTGTCTTTTCAGAAGAACGAACTCACTGAATACTTTATTTACGTAAAACTTGCCTCTTTGGGAAAAAACACAAAAAATAAAGAAGTCCTGGAGAAATTCGCCGCGGACGAGATGAAGCATTATCATATCTGGAAAAAGTATACCCAGGATGATGTTGCTGCCGACCGCTTTAAGGTATGGAAGTATTTTCTTATTGCGCGTTTCCTCGGGCTTACCTTTGGCCTGAAGTTGATGGAGGGCGGAGAAGAGAAGGCCCAGATAACCTATGAAAAGATGACCGCGGATGTAGCTGAGGCTGCCGATATATTGCGCGATGAAGATACGCATGAGCGCGAACTCCTGGAAATGATCGACGAGGATAAATTGAAATACGTGGGGTCTATAGTGCTGGGCCTTAACGATGCGCTGGTTGAGCTGACCGGAGCACTCGCCGGGTTGACCTTTGCACTCCCCAACGCGCGGCTGGTGGCTACGGCAGGTGCTATTACCGGTATCGCCGCAGCTCTTTCTATGGCTGCATCGGAATTCCTTTCCACTAAATCAGAAGATGAGGGTAAGAATCCGCTCAAGGCATCAATCTATACTGGCATTACCTACATTCTTACTGTCACTGCACTGGTTATGCCCTATTTATTCTTTCAGCATGTCCTTGTTTCACTCAGTATCATGCTCGCAAACGCCGTAGTTATAATCTTCATATTTACCTTTTATATTTCAGTTGCAAAGGGGCTTGATTTCCGTAAGCGCTTCTTGGAAATGGTTTCTATTTCCTTAGGCGTTGCCACACTTTCTTTCCTGATCGGCTTAGGCGTGCGTGCGCTGCTGGGTATAGAAGTTTAAGCAGGAGATAAAAAAATGAAACAAAAAATAGCTTTTCTGATTTTAAGGCTGGGTTTAGGCGTAGTTTTCCTCCTTTTCGGCGTTGGAAAATTCAGGAACGATATCTGGGCCCAGACTATCCGGACAATGGATTTTTTCTTAAAATTGCCCTGGGATGTTAACCTTTCCGTGTTGCTTATCGGATCAATCGAGACCGCCACTGGCATTGCTTTGATCAGCGGGTTGTTCACTCGTTTCTTTGCCTTGGCCGCGGCGGTACAGCTGGCGGGTATATTAGTTTTATTGAAGTTTCAGGAATTCAGGGATATCGGCCTCTTGGCCGCGGCAATTTATCTGGCTATGGTAAGACCTGAATCTTTTGGTATAGATTATTTATGGAAAAAGAGGAGGGATAAATGAAAAAATATTATTTAGCTACTGCCATTTTTTCTTTTATGCTATTGATCGGTGCCGGTTATATAGCTAGCGGTAATGCACAAAAAGAGGATTTAAAATTGTCGGGCGAGGTCAAAGATGGCGTAAGGGTGATCGAAGTAAAAGCCTCTAAGTATAAGTATGAGCCCGATCCTATCGTAGTAAAAGAGGGCGAGCGGGTGCGGATCGTGGCGACATCTAGCGATGTAGCGCATGGTTTTGCCTTGGCTGAATTCAAAGTAAATTTAACGATCGATCCCGGTAAGACTGCAGTTGTGGAGTTCGTTGCGGATAAGGCAGGTAAGTTCAGCGCATATTGCAGCATTTATTGCGGAGCCGGGCATGAACACATGCGCGGAGATTTCATCGTTTTAAAATAATAAAATAATATTAGTAGGCCCTGATTGCTTAATACGGTCAGGGCCTTTTTTATGCACCGTCTTCTACGGTGG
>JAQUNK010000011.1:0-34215 GCA_028717645.1 Candidatus Omnitrophota bacterium | reverse complement strand
TTGGATAAATTTTGCGAAGTTAGCGATGAGAGGGGGTGAGGCAATGAGGCTAAAGATAAGCGATTCCCAGATGTTTAAGCAAGAGGATTTAAATAAACGTATTCAGGACAGGGCCTATCAGCTTTATCAGAAAAGAGGTGCTGTGCCTGGTAGCGATTGGCAGGATTGGTTAGAAGCAGAAAAACAGATCAAAACCGAGATGCGTTTTAGCAGAAAATAAAAGGGTAAAAAGGAGGTGTTCAAATGTGCGATGTTTGTGGATGCTCTCCGTGTAGCAAATGCGGCAAGCCGATAGAAAAAGGCGTGTGCAGCGGTTGTAAAAAGAAAGCTAAAGATTGTATTTGTAAAAAAGAATAGGAAATTTCAGCTTCAGCACATAAAAACAGCGCTGGTTAGAGCTTGTAGCCAGCGCTGTTTTTGTCTTCTGGTTAAATCCCCGGATAATCCCTTTTTCCGTTATAATTAATATTACTGCTTGTGATTAAAAAAGTTATGGAAAATCTCACCAGAAATGATATTATTTTAAAGTGGGAGATAAAAATTGACAGAAGACAAGCGGGATGGTTTCCAGCGTTGGGCCGAGTATATGCAATTTAAGAGCCTAGCTGAGGCTTGTTTCAGATTCGAATTGCCGATAACAATTATCAGTACCTCAGTTATGTTCGGTTTTTCGGCTTTAGTCATTTTAAGCAAGCGGCTTGTTTTGACTACGGTTATTTTAAGCACGTTTTTGTGGGCAGTATGTTTTTTGCTTGCCAAGCTGGGTTTTATCGGGCAACGGGAAAAATACCTTAAACAATTCGGCAAGGCAGCGTATCGGGTGGCAGCCTTAAGGTTCCTCTTGCCTTATGCCGCTTTTTGGTGGAGTGCGGCAAGCATGCCGTTATGGGTCCCGGGTGAAAGGATCTTAAGCATAATTCCTTTTTCGATCCTGGGCGCCTTTATGCTGGCCGTATTATTGTTTCTTACGCTTAAGATCCAGGCTGTGTTTGGGATGGACCGTTTAAGTTTTGCATACTCGTATTTTCCACAGGAAGCCAGGCTGGTTAAATCCCAGATCTTTGAATTCTTAAGGCATCCGGTTTATGCGGGGTGGATTTACTTTGGCATAGGTTTCTTTTTGATCCGGGGGACTTTTACCAGCCTTGCCAGCTTAACAGTAAATATTATTGCTATTTCTTTGTTGGCCGGCCAGGAAGAGAAAGACATCACGAAATATTTTAAAGACGATTACGTTGCTTATAAGAAACTCGTGCCGCGTTTTATTCCTAAAAGGCCGGTTGCTTTTTTGAAGTTTTTATTCAAGTAGCGAATGTTGCTTATTAAGGAGTAGTTATGAACATGTTAGCATTGGTACATTTTTTGAGCTTTTTATGCTATCTCTTCATGATCGCTTTTGTACTGTATAAAAATCCGAAAGCCCTGCTTAACAGGATCTGCGCTTTACTTTTGTTGTGTTTCGTTATCTGGAGTTTCGGCATAATATTTTTAAGCAACGGCGCATTGCCTAAAAATACAGTACGATTCATCATCTATGCTACTTCCATTGGATGGTTCAGCTTCGCCGGATTCGCCCTGTTGTTTATCCTGGGCTTTACCAAAAAAGAAAAGCTGTTAAAAAGCAAGCTTACCTACGTCCTCATTTTCTTGCCTGTCTTGGTATTCTACTATAAAGAATGGATGGGCCTTCTGCAGGCGGACTTCATTAAACAGCCGTACGGCTGGACGTATGTCTGGGCGGAAAATGCCTGGCCGCCTATCTTCTATGTCTATTATTCCGTGGTGATGCTCTCTGGGTTGTTTACGACTTTTATCTTCAGCCGTGGGACAGGCAGGAAGCGCGAGCGTAAACAGGCCAATGCCATATTGGTCACTACTTTCATTTCCCTGGTTTTGGGTTCGGTCTCTAACGTCATCCTGCAGGAAATGCACATTTACAGATTCCCGCCCTTGGCCGATGTTTTCTGCCTTATCTTTGTCGGCGGCTTTATCTACGCCATCACCCGTTATGGCTTTATGGCCATAAATCCGGCAACTGCAGCAGAGAATATCCTGGCTACTATGGATGATGTACTTCTATTGATCGACACGGATAATAAAATTGTCAATGCCAACCAGGCTGCTTCCGATTTATTGGGATACGAAAAAAAAGAACTGATCGGCAAAGCAGTGGATGGCATTTTTTCTCAGGGTGAGTACACTAAAAGGTTAGATGAGTTGAAACAGAAAGTAATTATCAAGGATTATGACGCACTGTACCATACCAAATCCGGCAGTACTATACCGGTGAGCCTTTTTATGTCGCTTTTAAAGGACAAATACAACGAGTTGGCCGGTATAGTCTGTATCGCCCGCGATATGCGTGATATCAAGCGCCTGATGGAAAAAGAGAAGGACCTGGCCGCGGCAACCGCGGCGGCGGAAGTAGAAAAGAAAAGATCTGCGGAACTGGAAAAGGCCTATACCGAACTAAGCAGCGCCCAGGCGCAACTGGTGCAAAGTGCCAAGATGGCGGGATTGGGTCAGTTAAGCGCAGGTGTGGCCCATGAGATAAATAATCCCTTGGGCGGCATCTTGGGATATGCCCAGTTCATCTTAAGTAAAATAGAGCGGCCGGATTTTACCCTGGATAGTTTTAAGACCTGCAAAGAATACCTCGGCCACATCGAAAGAGAATCACAGCGTTGTAAGAAAATAGTCGAGAACCTCCTGAACTTCTCCCGTAAATCGCCGGATGTATTCCAGCCGGTGGACCTAAAAGTCACCATGGAAAACACGCTTTCCATTATCAGGCATTCCCTGGAGACAAAAAACATAAAGGTGACCACAGATTATGATGGCGCTGTCCCGCTGATACAGGGTAATGCCAATCAGCTGCAGCAGGTTTTTACCAATATGATCATCAACGCCCAGCATGCCATGCAGCAGGGCGGAGAATTGAATATTTACGTGAAGCCTGCCCAGGATGGGGATAGAAAAATGGTCCACGCCATTTTTAAGGATACCGGATGCGGGATCCCGAAAG
Source organism: Candidatus Omnitrophota bacterium (assembly GCA_028717645.1). GTDB lineage: Bacteria > Omnitrophota > Gorgyraeia > Gygaellales > JAMWDD01 > JAQUNK01. The sequence continues at coordinate 31,190 of JAQUNK010000011.1, read as the reverse complement.
AAAATTTAGAGAGGATATTCGAGCCGTTTTTTACGACCAAAGGCGGAGACTGGAAATCCGTGGGCCTAGGTCTTTCGATCTGTTATCAGATCATAGAGCAGCATAAAGGAAAAATTATCGTGGATAGTGAAGTGGGAAAGGGCACTACCTTTACGATTGCCCTGCCTGTCGAGCAGTAAAATTTTAAAAAAGGAGCTGATGCTATGGAAAACAAAGAAGTAAATATCCTGGTGGTTGACGACGAAGAGGTAATGCGTAATCTGTTGCGCGATGTCCTTTCGGACACGGGTTATAAAGTAGAGACAGTGGCTAACGGCGAAGAGGCGATAAATAAAATAGGGAAAGACAAGTTCCCTATCGTGATCTCGGACCTGAAGATGCCCGGCATGAGTGGTTTGGAAATGCTCAGGAAGGTTAAGGCCACGAATTCCAATACTTGTGTGATCATGATCACGGCGTATCCTTCGGTTGAGTCGGTGACTGAAGCGATGCGTGAGGGCGCCTACGATTACATTATCAAACCTTTTAACATAGAAGAAATGAACCTGGTGCTACGCCGGGCAGTAGAGCGGCAGTATCTCTTGCATGAGGCAGACCAGAAAGAGTTTTACCAGGAATTATCCATCCTTGATGGCCTGACCGGATTATATAACCACCGCCATTTCTTCGAGGTCCTGCCGCGTGAGATCGAGCGTGCCGAGCGCTATAAGCACGAGGTGAGCCTTTTGATGATCGACCTGGATGATTTCAAGAAATTCAATGATACCAATGGCCACTTAGCTGGGGATAAATTATTGCAGGATTTATCCGCTGTTTTGGTCAGGGGTGTACGCAGTGCTGATATGGTCTTTCGTTACGGCGGCGAAGAGTTTACGGTGATCTGCCCGGAGACTCCCAAACAGGACGGAGTGGATGTGGCCAAGCGCATATTCAATCTCGCCCGAGAACGCGTAGCAGTAACTATGAGTGTTGGCCTGGCTACATATCCGGATGATGCGAAAACTAAAGAAGATCTGGTGGCCAAGGCAGACTTTGCGATGTATCAGGCAAAGCACCTGGGAAAGAACAGGATCTGTATAGTCGGAGCGGAAAATGAAAAACAGTGAAATAAATGTATTAGTAGTCGATGATGAACAGGTCATGCGCGATCTTCTTCATGACGTGCTCACTGATGCCGGCTACAAGGTAGATACGGCGGGACGCGGTGAAGATGCGCTGGAAAAGATCAAGGCGGACAATTTTTCCATCGTGATCACGGATCTGAAGATGCCCGGGATCAGTGGCCTGGAGGTCTTGAGGAAAGTCAAATCTACGAACTCTAATGCCTGTGTGATCATGATCACGGCGTACCCTTCGGTTGAGTCGGTGACTGAAGCGATGCGCGCCGGTGCCTATGACTATATCGTCAAGCCATTTAACGTGGAAGAAATAAGCCTGGTGCTACGCCGGGCGGTAGAAAGACAGCAATTGATCCATGAAGCCGGGCAAAAAGAGTTTTACCAGGAATTATCTATCCTTGACGGGTTGACCGGATTATATAACCACCGTCATTTTTATGAGGTCCTGCCGCGCGAGATCGAGCGTGCCGAGCGTTACAAGCAGGCCTTGAGCCTGTTGATGATCGACCTGGATGATTTTAAGAAATTCAATGATACCAATGGCCATCTGGCCGGAGATAAATTATTGCAGGACCTCTCCGAAGTTTTGATCAAGGCAGTGCGCAGTGCCGATATGGTCTTTCGTTATGGCGGCGAAGAGTTCACGGTGATCTGCCCTCAGACATCTAAACAGCAGGTAGTAGAAGTAGCCAAGCGTATCTTTAATTTAGCCCGAGAAAAATTACCGGTGACCATGAGTGTGGGGTTATCCGCTTATCCGGATGACGGAAAGAACGTGCAGGAGGTAGTAACCAAAGCGGATTATGCGATGTATCAGGCAAAGCACCTGGGAAAGAACAGGATCTGCGTATTCGGAGCCGAAGAGAATGAAAAATAATGAAATAAATATACTGGTAGTTGATGATGAACAGGTAATGCGTAGCCTCTTTACCGACCTATTAGGCGAGAACGGTTTTAACGTGACTGTCGTTAAGAACGGGAAAGAAGCGGTTGACCTGATCAAGGAAAAATTTTTTGATATTGCTATTCTCGATATGCATATGCCGGTGATGAACGGGATAGAGACTTTAAGGCATGTCCGTAAGATAAGCCCGAAGACCTCTATTGTCATGACAGATTCTTTTCCGGACGCCTTTGCCGAGGATGCGTTAAAGGAAGGGGCGATCAGCTGTATCCATAAACCGTTCGATATCCGGGACGTGATACAGGTGGTGAACGAAGCGGTTAAGAAGAAGGAAAAATAAGGCTAGCCAATGGTAGAAGGAAATATCCTGGTTATTGATGATGAAGAGGTGATCTGTAACCTCATCAAGGACGCGCTTACCGAAAAGGGCTATTCCGTGGTCTTTGCCACTAACGCGAAAAAAGGCCTGGAACTGGCGAAGCTGAATTCTTTTGATGCCGTCTTCATAGACCTGCGTATGCCGGAGATCGACGGCCTGGCAGTATTGATGCAGATCAAACAGCTCAATGCCGATAATGTTGCAGTAATGGTTACCGGATACCCTTCTTTTGAAACGGTCAAAGAGGCCATCCGCTGGGGTGCCTTTGATTATATTACCAAGCCTTTTGAATTGGAGTCGCTTCTTTTTACCGCTCGGCGTGCGGTGGCCTTCCATAGGTTGAATCAGGAAAATAAAAGATTAATGGAGCAGATCACTCAGGAAAATATTCTCCTGGAAAAAAAGGTGCAGGAACGCACAAAAGACCTGCGTAACTTATACCGCAGGCTCCAAACAACGTTCGTTTCTACGGTCAAGGCCCTGGCCAAGGCGCTGGATGCCCGAGACCACTATACGCACAGCCATTCGGAGAACGTGGCCAAGTATGCCGTATTGATCGCCAAGGAAATGCAGTTATCCACTAAGGAAATAGATGAGATCAAAAATGCCTGCGAACTGCATGACCTGGGTAAGATCGGCATTCATGATTATATTCTCTCTAAACCCGGAGAACTTACGCCTGAAGAATGGGAAGAGGTAAAATTGCATTCGTTAAAGAGTGCCGAGATATTACAACCGTTAGATTTCTTGGATGAGGTGATCATCCTTATCCGCGAGCACCATGAACGCTATGATGGAGCGGGTTATCCCGATGGTTTAAAAGGGGATGCGATCAAGTTAGGGGCGAGGATAATGTCGGTGGCGGATACTTATGACGCGATGACCTCTAAGCGGCCGTATAGGGAAAAGGCCTTTTCTAAAGAGGAAGCGGTCGAAGAGATCAAGAGGAAATCAGGGTCTCAGTTCGATCCGAAAGTAGTAGAAGCGTTTTTGAGGATAGCGGATAAATTTTAACAGGCAGGAAATTCAAGTTTCTATAAATAAACTTACTTACCTTCTTTTCTTATATTCCCCTAGCAGCATTTTGGCTTCTTCCTGGAAGTTCTTATCGTAAGCGTCAAGCGGTGTGAGTTTTGAGCATTCCGCCCATTCCTTTTTTGCCAGATCCCATTTATTCACCGCCATATAACATTTACCGAGTTCCAAGTGATGTTCTATCGACTTGGGATTAACGGCAACTGCTTTTTCCAGGTATTTGACCGCATCTTCTGTGCTGGAAGGAGGTAGGCCGCCGTAAATAATCTTGGCGAACATCTTCAATATCCCGGGTAATGTTGCCGCCTCGCGGTTCCAGCTGCCCATGACATGCAGTGCCGCGTCATTGTTGGGGTCGATCTTCAGGGCCTTTTCTGCTTCGGCTTTTACATTTTTAGAGAGTGTCACTTTCTCCCTGCCGCCTTTTAAAAGAGCGAGCCTTCCTTCAGCCACAGCCAACCACAGATGCCCTTCGATCCTCGCGTCATTTACTACGATAGCCCTTGTTGCATAATCCATAGCCTTTCCATAAAGTGAAATTTTATCCGTGTCTTTTTTAGCCACCAGCCCCAGTTTGATATAATTATAGGCGAGCTTCCATAATAATTCGAAACTCGCGGGATTACAGGCAAGGGATGACTCATAGACGTTCACCGCTCCCCGATAATCCCATTTTAAGCCCAGTTCCTCGCCGGTTTTAATGGTCTGTGCCAGATTTTGTTCAGAGGCAGGAGCGCACGCACTGAAAATAATAAAAAATAGAAATAGCGCCGGAAGTATTTTCTTCATCTTAAATTAAAATACGATCTTTGCAGCAAGCGAAGGGCCGTGGAGGATGTATTTGGTATTCTTGATGTCGGCGTTCATTGGTATGCCTCCAGGTATCACAGTGGGCAGTGCAAAAACATCTTCATACCTGCCTTTATACAGTTTGAATTGATAATAGTTGTAGGCTACTTCTATGCCGAAAAAGGAGGTGATCTGAAAAGTCATACCGGTGTGTATTTCCAAGGCATCACCTTTTCCTTTGCAGGTGAAACCGGGTTGAGTGAAGGGAACGCCGGCTGAGTTGTATGTTAATAGGTTCATGTCCCCGCCTTTCATATTCAGGATAGGCGTGTAAATGATATCAAATTTAAACAGCATCGGGTGCTTGGGAAATTTTGAAAGACGAATAGGGACTTTGAGCCTTGTGCCGACATGATAGCCGGTTAATTGGCGCGTGACGCGGACTAATTCACCTGAAACGAGCGTACCGCTTACATTAAGATCATCCGCATCGATATGTATATGCATTTTATAATCAGAATATCCGGCACGGGCATCTACAGCAATACCGGTTTTCTTATTGGTATAGATATTCTGGAAGATATCCGATGACCAGAACTTGATATCTTTGCCGCGAAGTTGGTCGGTAAATTCACCGCTCAGGCCTACTCCGGGAAGTCCGGCGTTCATATTCGCATAACCATATTTTTTCTTATTTAGATACGTTGCGCCATAAGCGCCTTCGACATATGTTTTTGGAGTGAAATAAAAGGCCAGCTTGCCTACGCCGGTATTACTGGTCAGGTGGTTGGCGAGCTTATTTTTCAGGTCGGCAAAGCCCACTACGCCTGCCCCTAGCCCATCCTCGATAAAAGCTTCTTCCCAGAATTTTCCCATCAGGTATATGGCTTCGTAGGTTATTTCAAAGCGTTTAAAAGAATTCTTTGTTGCGGCAGCTTTAGGTTTTGTTGGTTTTTGTTTTTTTTCATTCAGGGAGAGCTTTTGCATAAGAGAAGGATCGTTGTTAGTAGTATTATCTTTGGCAAGAGAGAAAGGAGTAAAGATCAGCCCCGAGAATATTATGAAGACAATTATGCGCAGAGTATTTTTAAGAACTGGATTCAATCTCTTTATCATTCCGCCCCCTTTTTTATTGTGCGGTGCGTTATTAATCTATTCTTATTAAAATAGACTAAATTCTTTGTTTTGTCAAGAAAGATATTAGGATTAGGGGAATACCCTGTGGTCTAGTAGTTTAGAATACGACCTTTGCGGCGACCGAAGGGCCATGGAGGATGAATTTGGTATTCTTGATGTCGGCATTAAGCGGTATACCCGGAGGTAATACAGTAGGCAGCGCCACAACATCTTCATACCTGCCTTTATAGATCTTGAATTGGTAATAATTGTAAGCTATTTCGATGCCTAAAAAAGAGGTAACCTGAAAAGTCATACCGGTGTGTATTTCCAGGGCATCACCTTTTCCTTTAGCAGTAAAACCGGGTCGAGTTAGAGGGTCATGAGATGCGTTCTCTGAGAATAAACCCATAGCGTCGCCTTTCATAGCCAGTTGGGGTGTATAGCTGATATCAAATTTAAAAAGCATTGGGTGTTTGGGTAGCTTCTTCAGTTTAATCGGGGCCTTAAAGCGCATACCTACACGGTAGCCGCTTAATGAGCGCGTGGCATTAACCAATTCACCTGCTATGCCCCCAAGAACCGTATTAATTGTAACGTGCATTTTATAATCGGAATACCCTGCGTGTGCATCCACGGCAATGCCGGTTTTTTTATGGGTATAGATATTCTGATACAGGTCAGAGGACCAGAATTTGACATCTTTACCGGCAATCTGGGTATCTATAGTTCCGGAGGCAAGCGGGGCAAAGACTATATCCGCATAACCATATTTCTTTTTGTTTAGATACGTCGCGCCGTAAGCTCCTTCGACAGATGTTTTGGGTGTAAAATAAAAGGCCAGCTTGGCTACGCCGGTATTGCTGGTAATACGATTAGCGATCTTACTTTTCAAGTCTATCCCGCCGACTACGCCTAATCCTGCTGCGTCCTCGAGAAAAGCCTCTTCCCAGTATTTACCCACCAGGTATATGGCTTCGTAAGTTATTTCAAAGCGTTTAAAAGATTTCGTCTTAGAGTCTTTAGCCTCGGTAGTCTTCGTAGTTTTTACAGTTTTTGCAGTTTCTTCATTCTCGCTTTTATGAAAAAGTTTTGTGATAGCCAGGTCCTTGCTTTCATCTAAAGCAAAACTATAGCCAATACCGTTCAGGCAAAATAAAGCAGCAAATATCGCGACTAAAGCATGATCACTGATTTTTCTATTCATTATTTTTCCTTCCTTATTATACTAAAATAGATGCAAAATGTTGATTTACTTGTTCTTACAATAAACTAAAACTTAGGATTTGTCAAGAAAGATTGGAAATATTTTAATGGAGGACAAAATTATTGACAAGGGTAAAAGACGCGCTATAATCAAAGTACAATTTGGTCTTCGTCCCGAGTTAGAAGGAATAAATCCCGGACGTTTCCGCCAAAAAGGCGGATCAGCTTGAGAGCTGAAAAAAGTAAAACCTTCGCTTTAAAAAAAGCGGAGGTTTTTGTTTATGGATACCTTAGAAAAACTTAAAATTCTATCGCGCGATTCACAATACGACCTTGCCTGCGCCTGCGCCACACGCGAGGACGAACACCGCAGGCGCTCTCAAGACGGAAAATGGATATATCCGGTTATCCTGCCTAATGGCGCGCCTACCTATCTTTTTAAAACCTTACTTTCTAATGAATGCATCAATAACTGTAAATATTGCCCTTTAAGAGCGGGCTCAACTAACCAGCATTGCAGCTTAAGCCCGGAAGAGCTCAGCAAGGCATTTATGTCCTATTATCGCTCGGGCCGGGTCAGCGGCCTTTTCTTAAGCAGTGCGGTGACGCAGAGCCCCGACGCTACGATGGAGCGGATCAACCGCGTGGCGCTTAATCTACGCAGGATCCAATTCAAAGGCTACATCCATTTAAAGATCATTCCCGGTGCCAGTCCCGCCGCTATCCGCCAGAGCCTTGCCTTGGCCAGTGCCGTATCCTTAAATATAGAAACTCCGGGTGAAAATAATTTTAAATATTTAAGCACGACAAAAAATTATCTTTCTGATATCATCCGGCCCATAGAGCTGATCAGCGCACTCACCAAAAAAGGCGGGGCATATGCCGGAGTAAAACATACCACGCAATTTGTTGTGGGAGCGGCGCCGGAGACAGATAGGCAGATCGTCGGTTATTCCTGGAAACTATATAAGGAATTAGGCCTGAACCGTATTTACTTCAGCGCCTACCAGCGCGGGGCGGGTGCTTCTGAACTGCCTGGAGAGAGGTCGGCCCTTACCAATGCGGACCTTTTGACCCGTGAGCACCGCCTGTATCAGGTAGATTGGCTGATCCGTAAATACGGATTTAAACTTGATGAAATTCCTTTTGAAGGGAACGGAAATCTTTCTTTGGCCTCTGACCCCAAACAGGCATGGGCCCAAATGCACCCCGAGTTTTTTCCAGTAAATATCAATAAAGATGACAAAGGCCGCCTGCTGCGCGTACCGGGCCTGGGCCTGGTGATGGTTGAACGGATACTTCAATTAAGACAAAGCGGCCAACGCATCCGCTCGTTGGATGATCTGGGTAGAATGAATAAAATAATCAGACAGGCCCTGCCTTACATAACCTTCTAATACCTGCCTTACCAAAAATCTTTTTATTTCACTTGACTTCACGCCCCTCTTTATATATTATAATAGTAGTCTTTTAAAACTACTATTATAATATACTATAAGCATGGCTAATCCGGGCATACTCAGCAGGAATATCAGGGACTTAAGACTGAAAAGAGGCCTTTCACAGGACCGGCTTTCCAAGCTGGCGGATCTGTCCCTGAATACCGTGGTCAAGGTGGAATCGGGCAGGAATCCCAATCCGACCATCGGGACATTGTTAAAGATCGCAAGATCATTGAATGTGAAGATCGATGATCTGGTCAGGTAGACTATGATTAGAAAAATTTATTTAATCTTGGCGTGTTTGATACTCTCGGAGGCCTGTGCCTTAGGTGAAGAGCCTAATAATATAGGTAAGGAGCTCAACCTTACGCTTGGCGATACTGTTTTCATTGCCTATCAGAACAATAAAGATATCCAGATACAGGAGAATGAGCTGAAGGTTTCCAGAGCCAGGATACTTGGCGCGCGTAGCGAATTCATTCCGAAATTGAATCTTAATGCCGGCTACACCCATAACGATGCGATCTTTAGTTTCCCCATAATATTGAATCCCAAAAAAGATAATGGCGTCGTGGCGGGATATAAGAATGATAATCAGATCAGTGCCAACATCAGCGAGACCGTTTATAACGGCGGGGCGAACATCGCCAATTATAAGCAGGCGCTTCTGGGGCTACGCACAAGCCAGGAAACACTGCGCGCGAAAAAACTTGATGTTGAATTCGAAGCAAAGAGGCTTTATTACGGCCTGCTCTTAGCCTATGAGACCGAGCGTATCGCCGAAGAGCTGGTTGACCAGGCGCAGCAACATTATGCGGATGTAGAGAAAAAATTTGCGCAGGGCACTTCTTCACGCTTTGATCTGTTGCAATCAAAGGTGCAGGTTTCAAAACTTATGCCGCAGTTAGTCAGCGCCAAAAATTCTGTTGATCTGATCATGGCCGATCTAAAGAAACTTATGGGCCTGAAGATGCGCGATTCGATATCGGTAAGCGAGCGCCTACATTACGCATGGATAGAGATAAAGGAAGACGAGTTCCTCCAGCAGGCATATCTTTATAAACCAGAGATGATCCTGAAGTCCTTGGGCGTAGATATCAGTAAGTGGTCCATTGAAATGGGAAAGGCCGGCTGGCGGCCGCAGATCAATGCTTCCGCCGGGTACAGCTATCGTTCCAATGACTGGCTGGATATGTTCAACAGCCGGCACAATAATTGGCAGGCGGGTGTTTCCGTAACTGTGCCGATATTCGATGCCTGGTCGACGAAGGCAAAGGTAGATGAGGCAAAGGCAAAATATGCCGAGGCGATCCTGGATAAAGATAATTTGATCGACCAGATCGCCGTGGATGTGCGGCAGGCCTGCCTCGACCTGAATAAGGCCAGGGCAGTGATCAATTCGCAGAAAGATAATATCGAAGAAGCAAGAGAGGCTTTAAGAATATCGATCGTTAGTTATGATAACGGCGTAGGTACGAACCTGGACGTTCTTGATTCTCAGGTCTCTTTGGCACAGGTGGAACAAAATCTTGCTCAAGGTATCTATGATTATCTTATGGCGCAGGCATCGTTGGAACGGACCATGGGAAAAAGTATTTTTACGGAGGGAAAAAATGAAAAAAAAGATTAAGGCGTTGATATTGATCGTGGTTGCGGCATTATGCGCGGGGGCGTTATTCTTGTATATCCAGGCCCGGACGCATGTGCATAACAAAAGGATCAAGGTTTCCGGGAACATAGAAGCGACGGATATCCGTATCTCTTTTCGGGTGGCCGGAAAGATCAAAGAATTACTTACCGATGAAGGCAGGTTATTAAAAAGAGGAGATTTAGTGGCGCGTTTGGAAATAGATGAGTTGACCCAGATCCGGGATGAGGCGGCTGCATCTTTAAAGGCTGCGCAATTCCAGTATGAACTGGATAAGTTGGATTATGTACGCGCAGAGAGCCTTTTTCAGGCCGGTTCCATTTCCGCCCAGCAAAGAGACGCGGCAAAAACCAAGGCTGACGCGGATAAGGCGAATGTAGAGGCGTTGCAGGCATCGCTTGATCTGGCGCAGACGCGGTTGGGGTTCGCAGATCTGGCTGCGCCTAATGACGGGTTTGTCCTGGTAAAAAGTGCTGAGGCAGGCGAGGTGGTGCAGGCAGGCTCGACGGTCTTTACCGCGGCGGATTTAAATGATATCTGGCTGACCGCCTATATCAATGAGAGGGACCTGGGTAAAGTAAAATTGAATCAGCCCGCCCAGATCAAAACAGATACGTACCCCAATAAAATATATAAAGGCTGGGTTTCTTTTATTTCCCAGGAAGCGGAATTTACGCCCAAACAGATCCAGACTACGGAAGAACGGGTGAAGCTGGTCTATCGGATAAAAATTCAGGTGGATAATTCAAGCCTCGATCTAAAGCCTGGAATGCCGGCGGATGGGTATATTATTGAATAGTATGATTACTATAAAGAGTACGGGTTTGGGCAGAAAATTTGGCGCGGTCTCCGCGGTGGATGACCTGAATCTGGAGATCCAGGAAGGCGAGATATTCGGCCTCGTCGGCCCGGACGGCGCGGGAAAGACCACGACTATGCGCTTGTTGACCGGCATACTTGAGCCGACATCGGGCGAGGCTTGGGTCTATGAAAAAAACATTGTGAAAGATTCGGAAACCCTCAAAGACAATATCGCTTATATGTCCCAGCGCTTCGGCCTCTACGAGGACCTCACGGTCCTGGAAAACATAAATTTTTATGCCGATATATACGGAGTAGCGGTAAAAAAAAGGCCCGACCGCATCGAAAGTCTGCTGGGTTTTAGCGGCCTGACCCCTTTTAAAAAAAGGCTGGCGAAAAATCTTTCCGGAGGCATGAAACAAAAATTGGGCCTGGCCTGTGCGCTGATCCATACGCCTAAGGTTTTATTTTTGGATGAACCGACCAATGGCGTTGACCCGGTCTCCCGCAGGGACTTTTGGCAGATACTTTACCAACTTTTAAAAGAGAAGGTAACCATTCTTTTTTCTACCTCTTATCTGGATGAGGCAGAACGCTGCAAAAGAGTGGGCTTGATACATAAAGGGCGGTTGCTTAAATGTGACGTCCCGGCTGAGATCAAAAAGGAACGTAATGCCAAGACGCTGGAAGAGGCATTTATTTCTATCATAAATGAGCATGGATAATAATATCGCAGTCCAAGTTAAGGATCTGGAAAAGAAATTCGGGCAATTTATTGCGGTCAATCGGATCAATTTCGAGGTAAAAAAAGGAGAGATCTTTGGGTTTCTTGGTCCCAACGGCGCGGGGAAGTCGACCACAATAAGAATGCTCTGTGGAATACTCACTCCTACGTCCGGCTCGGGCCAGGTAGGAGGATTCGACATCAGCCGACAGCAGGAGTTAATTAAGCAAAATATCGGGTATATGTCCCAGAAATTTTCTTTGTACGAAGACCTGACCGTAGAGGAGAACATCGATTTTTATAGCGGTATCTACAAAGTTCCCAAGGAACATAGAAAAGAACGCGAAGACCAGATAATCAAGATGGCCGGGATCGAGGATTTTAGAAAAGAACTTACCGGCATTTTGTCCGGCGGATGGAAACAGAGGCTAGCCTTAGGCTGCGCGATCATCCATGAGCCGAAGATAATTTTTTTAGATGAGCCTACTTCAGGGGTCGATCCCATTGCCAGGAATAATTTTTGGAATCTGATCAAAGAGATGGCCCGCGAAGGGGTCACGGTTTTTGTGACCACGCATTACATGGATGAAGCGGAAAACTGCGGTAGGATCGCTCTTATCTATAAGGGGGCGGTCATTGCTATGGGTAGCCCCGAAGAACTAAAGACAAAATATATGAAAGAGGATGTTTTCAGGATCTCTTTGCCTGATTCAGAAGAATGGATAGACAAATTGAAGAATTTGGATTTCATAAAAGATGTGGCGCTTTTCGGGACGGGCCTTCACGCTATCGTGACGGATAAGGCAAAGGCCCTTACAGTTTTGCCGGATATCTTTAAGGATGCGGGAATAAAAGATTACTCCTTAGATAAAGTTCAGGCCTCCCTGGAGGATGTTTTCGTTTCGCTGATCGAGTCCTACGATAAAGGGGCTGCACTATGAACGCAAGACGCATAAATACAATAGCCAAAAAGGAATTTATCCAGATCATACGGGATTACCGCTCGCTTGCCCTGGCCATATTCATCCCGGTGCTTTTGCTCATTCTTTTCGGCTTCGCCCTTTCTATGGACGTAGATAATGTGCCGATGATCATCTGGAACCAGGATAATTCGCAGGTCTCTACCGATTTTATCCTTAATTTCAAGAATTCCCGGTATTTTAACATCGTTGGTTATTCCGATAACTATGGCCAGCTGCAAAATTATATTGACCGCAAGCAAGCGATAATGGCCATGGTTATTCCCAAAGATTTTTCCAAATATATCCAGTCGGCCAATGCGGCACCGGTGCAGCTTCTAGTCGACGGCAGTGATTCTAATACCGCGACCATTGCTATGGGTTATGTGAATTCTATTGTGGCGAAATATAACGCTGCATTCATTAGCAATACTTTGTCTAGGCTGAATATCCAAAACGTATACGGCATAGAATTAAGGCCGCGCATTTGGTTCAATGAAAATCTGGAGAGCAGGAATTACATCATCCCCGGCCTGATCGCCGTAATTATGATGATCATCGCCGCGCAGCTTACTTCTATCACCGTGGCCAGGGAGTGGGAAAGGGGCACCATGGAACAGCTTATTTCTACCCCGGTAAGAAGAAATGAGTTGATCTTCGGTAAATTAATACCTTATTTTATGATCGGGTTCCTTGATCTTCTGATCGCCGTGGCTATGGGGCAATTCGTTTTCAACGTGCCCTTGCGCGGCAGCTTGACCTTGCTTCTGGTTTTAAGCAGTATTTTCCTGATCGGCGCGTTGGCCCAGGGCATATATTTTTCCATTTTTGCCAAAAATCAGCGCCTGGCCATGCAGTTGGGGATACTCACTACCTTTTTGCCGACTTTCCTGCTTTCCGGGTTTGTTTATCCTATTTATAATATGCCCAAGGTTATACAGTTAGTTACCTATCTTGTACCCGCGCGTTATTTTATCAGTATACTCAAAGGCATTTATCTGAAAGGCGATGGGCTGGCTATCCTGTGGCGGCAGGCATTCCTTTTGACGCTGTTTGCCGCGGCAATGGTCTATTTTGCCTACCGCCAGTTCCAAAAAAAGGTTACTTAAGGAAGGTTTCAATGTTTGAGCGTATTCAGACTATCCTGATCAAAGAGTTCAAGCAGGTTTTCCGCGACCCGCGGATGAGGACTATAATTTTTCTTTCTCCGCTCATCCAGCTGTTTATCTTTGGTTATGCCGCATCTACCGATGTGAAAAATATCCCTACCGCGATTTACGATCTGGATAACACGCCGGAAAGCCGCGATATCATCAGGGCGTTCTCTTATTCAAAATACTTTAATATAAAATATTATGTTTATACCGATAAACAGGAAAGGGAGCTCATCGACAGGTCTTTTGCCAACGCAGTGCTCCGTTTTAACCGTGGTTTTGCGGAGGATCTGGAAAAAAATAAAGGCGCCCAGATACAGCTGATCGTCGACGGCACGGACTCCAATACCGCGGGTATCGTTTTATCTTACGCCTCTACGATCATGCAAAAATATTCTTACCAGGTCTTAAAGGACCGCGCGAACATGCTATTGAAACCAATGCCCGCATTCCCCAGTGTAGACCTTAGGGACCGCGCATGGTTTAACGAAAATTTGGAGTCAAAAAATTATTATATTCCGGGGATCATCGCGATTATCGTGACAACTACTTCCATGCTTTTAACCGCAATGGCCATCGTGCGGGAGAAAGAGATCGGCACCATGGAGCAATTGATCGTTTCTCCTATCAAGCCCATCGAACTTATATTGGGTAAGATGGCGCCTTTTGCGGTGATCAGTTTTATTGACCTTGCTTTTATCACTATTGTCGGGGCATTATGGTTCAAGGTCCCGATAAGGGGTAGCTTCTTGCTTTTGATCGGCTCAACCTGTATATACCTGATGACCACCCTGGGAGCGGGCCTGCTTATCTCTACGATATCCGCCACACAACAGGAAGCGGCAATGACCATGTTTTTATATATTTTTCCGATGAACCTGCTTTCGGGATTCACTTTTCCCATTACCAGCATGCCGCAGGTTGTGCAGTACATTACCTATATTATACCTTTGCGCTATTATCTGGAGATCTTAAGGGGGGTATTCTTAAAAGGCATTGGCATTAATATCCTTTGGCCGCAGATCTTGAGCCTTTTGGTGATGGGTATAGGCATCCTTTTTTTAAGCGCCTCAAGATTCCAGAAAAAGCTCGGATAAAAGAGGCCTTTTAAGGAAAGTGACGAAAAAATCGTTTTAATCGGGTAAGTTCTTGTTATAATGAAGGCTCGATACTTTGCTATGGAAGGCAGAGTTGAATAACACAAAATTCAAAACAGGAGGTAGCGGGATGAGAAAAGCTGCATTGGCCCTCGGTTTGTTTTTTTTCTTTATGGTTTTTAAGGCTTATGCCTTCGATGACCATGATTTTCAGGTCTGGAACACGGAATCAGAAGAGTTCAAATTAAATAAGGATTGGAAGTTGACGCTTGATCAGGAATTCCGCTGGGCCGATAATGCCCACCGTTTCTTTTATCAGCATTACGAAGGAGGCTTGGTTTATTCATTAAATAAATACCTGAGTTTAGGCGGTGGCTATCGCCACGTCCTGGAAGATAAGAAAGACAAATTCAAGGTGGAAAACGAACCTTTTATCTTTGCGACTTTGTTCTGGGACATTCTGGGCTTTAAATTCGACGATCGTAACCGTATGGAATACCGACATTTCGATTACCAAACCGATGGCTGGCGTTACCGTAACAAATTTACCGTAAAACTGCCGTGGAAATTCACCAAATTACAGATACAGCCTTATTTTTCTGATGAGGTCTTCGTGACTTTCGAAGCGATAAACCAGTTTAGCCAGAACAGGTTTTTTTCCGGTGTGGGTATGGCCCTGACCAAACATATAAAAACCGAGATCTATTATATGCTGCAGAGTAAGAAAAGTACGGATGCCTGGATTGAGGCTAATGTATTGGGTACGAAATTAAAGTTCTCTTTTTAACAAAATATTAAAAGGCAGGTGGGGAGATGTCTGAATTACGTTATAACTTGATCACGCGGGATTGGGTAATTATTGCTACCGAAAGGGCCAAACGGCCGAAAGATTTTTTAAAGGCAGGGAAAGAGAAAAAAATATTGCCTGAATACCGTCCAGACTGCCCTTTTTGTCCGGGTAACGAAGCCAAGACTCCGGGAGAGACATTACGTTTAGGGAGTGAATCAGCGTGGAAGGTGCGTTCGGTATATAACTTATTCGGCGCGCTTTCTCCGGACACGCAGCCTGGAAGAAAGATCAGCGGGATATATTTGTCCATGCAGGGTTCTGGCAACCACGAGGTGATCATCGAACACCCGCGTCATGATATGATGATCCCTTTAATGAAGGATGAAGAAGTGGGGGATATTATCCGTGCCTATAAGAACCGCTATCTTTCTTTAGCAAGCGATAAAGGCATTGAGGCGATCATCATTTTTAAGAACCACGGGTCTTCGGCGGGTACTTCTCTGGAACACCCGCATTCGCAGCTTGTCGCTACACCTATTGTGCCACCCCAGATAAGATCGCGGGTCAGCGCGGCAATGAATTATTTTGATAGCACCGGCCGTTGTATTTTTTGTAAAACACTGGAAGAAGAATTAAAAGAAAAGGCCAGAATCGTCCTGGAGACGGATAAATTTGTTTCTTTTATGCCCTATGCC
Source organism: Candidatus Omnitrophota bacterium (assembly GCA_028717645.1). GTDB lineage: Bacteria > Omnitrophota > Gorgyraeia > Gygaellales > JAMWDD01 > JAQUNK01. Next base: position 15,333 of record JAQUNK010000011.1, on the reverse strand, counting down.
AGTTACGCCCCTTTTATGACCTGGATCTTTCCGCGCCGGCACGTTGCTTCTTTCGGCGAAATTAACGACGCTGAAATAAAAGACCTGGCTATTAACCTGAAAAATACTTTACAGAAATTATATTACGGATTGGATAACCCGGATTTCAATTATGCTATACGTTCGATGCCGGTAAAAGAGAGCGGAACGGAATATCTGCATTGGTATTTAAGCATTATTCCTCGCCTTACCCAGCCGGCAGGCTTTGAGCTCGGTTCCGGGATATTCATCAATACTTCTCTTCCGGAAGAGAGCGCTGAATTCCTGCGCCAGGTAAAGCCGCCTTCCGGCGAAAGGTAGATATAATAAATGCATAAAGCTGTATCCAGCATAGCGATCTTATTATCTATTTTGATCTGTATTCCTGCTTTGGTTTATGCGGATACAGCGCAAGTGGTACAGGATAGGAATATAGAGATCAAAATGCTGGAAAGTGAAATAATTACCCTGAAGCAGCCTAAAGTAAATAAGGCTGAAGAAAAAACTACAGAAAAAACAAAACCCGTTCAACGCAAAAAGCCTTTGAAGAAATCCGACCCGGCCTGGGAATTCATCCGTAAACAAAGGATCGATGCCTCGCGTCCGCTTAGCCTTGCAGAGCTTATCGACATAGCCTTGCGTAATAATCCTCAGACGCGTCAGGCCTGGGAGAATGTGATGGTTGCGCGTTCTTTGAAGGGACAGGCACAAAGCAGCTTGTATCCCCAGGTGACTATTGCTGAGACTGCAACTCGCCAGAAACAAGTGAGCCAACAGAGCCTTTTTAGCACTGATAACTTAGAGTATGGTCCTACCGCCAATCTTACGTATCTTTTGCTTGATTTCGGCGGCAGAGGCTCTAGGATCAAAGGGGCGGTGGAAGGATTACTTTCCGCCGATGCCCAATATAATCAGGCGATCCAGGATCTGATCCTGAATACGGAAACGGCATATTACAGATTTTATAGCGCTCAATCTGCCTTAGAAGCTGCGAGAGCGGATGTAGAGAACGCCAAAACGGATTTTGATGCTGCCCAGCAGAGGTTTGATGCGGGCCTGGCCACCAAGCTGGATGTATTAGAGGCCAAATCTAATTACGACGATACTCTTTACTCATTGGAAAGTGCTAAAGGCGATGTGAAGACCGCGCAAGCGACGCTTGCCCAGGCGATTGGTTTTGCCGCGGATACAAAATTCAGAATAATGCATCCTGCCAAAAATCTTCCTACGCAGATAAGCGAGAAGGATGTTACCCTGCTCATAGAAGAGTCCATAGAGAAAAGGCAGGATATCGCAGCACTGCGTGCGGACCTGAAAACTAAAAATGCCTTGGTCAGGGCCGCCACCTCTGACCTGCTTCCGACGTTGAATCTGGGAGCCTCTGGACAGAAAAGCAAATATAAACAATACGATTCCACAAGCGGCATAACGCAGGTCGATCATACATACAGCGCCTTTGCAAGTGTTAACTGGAATATTTTTGACGGTTTTTATAATTTAAATAAGCGGCGCCAGGCAAAGGCGGAATCCGATATGGCCTTTGATGCGCTGATCCAGGCTGAGGTGGCCCTGAGCGCTGATGTCTGGACAAAATATTATAATTTTTATACTGCCGTGCAAAAACTAAAATTCAGCGAGACGTTTTTTAAGACTGCAAGCGCCTCGTATGAGCTGGCACGCGAAAGTTATGTTTCCGGATTGAAAAGTATTCTCGACTTATTACAGTCGCAGACCAAACTCAAAGACGCCAGGTCCAGGCTCATACAGTCTAAGGAAGATGTATTTATTGCTTTGGCAGAACTTGCTCACGCCACGGGTTCGCTTAGCGCAGACAATAAAGAAGCGGACCGGGCAAAAATAGAACTCGGGAGGAATAAGGGAGAACGATGAAAAAACCCATGCGAAAGATTATTTTATTCTGTATTCTCGGAGCGGTGATATTCTTTATCGCCAGGAACGCCTTAAAGAAAGAACCGGTTAAGCAAATGCCCGCTCGTCCGGCTGAGACAGCGCTGGCCATACAAAAAGATGCTTCCAGATACATCGATTCATTTGGTAATCTTTATTCGCCCGGCGACGTAGATATTAAGTCTCAGGTGACCGGAGAAATAAAGGAGATCAATTTTGTCGAGGGAGGAGAAGTAAATAAAGGTGACTTGCTTTTTACCATTGACCCTGCTCCTTTTAAAGCCGAGCTGGACAGGGCCGAATCAATACTCCTGCAGGACCTGGCTGATCTGAAATTGAAGAAAAATACTCTTGAACGAAACAAAAAATTATTTCAGAAACAACTTATTTCTCAACAGGATTTTGATACCTATACCACAGATTTGGCTACAGCTGAAGCGCGCGTGAAAAGCGATAATGCCGATATCGAACTGGCAAAAATAAATCTGGCTTATTGCTACATACAATCTCCGGTCGATGGCTTGACCGGAAAACGACAGGTTGATCTGGGTAATATCGTCATGGCAAATAACGGCCCGACCCTGGTCAACATCAAAACCATCGATAGCCTTTATGTGGATTTTAACATTGCGGAAACGGACCTTACCAAGGTGCGCGATGCGATGAACCAGGGTAAATTAAAGATCGAGATCTACCTGAATACTTCCGATACTGAATTTTATTCTGGAGAACTCCAGATGCTTGATAACGCGGTGGATAATAATACCGGTACGATCCTATTACGGGCTGTCGTGGATAATAAAAAAAGGAAATTATGGTCGGGTGAGTTCGTCAGGGTAAGGCTTATCCTCGGTATAATCAAAGATGCTACACTTGTTCCTTATCAGGCAGTGCAGATGGGGCAGATGGGCCCATATATATTCGTGGTAACACCCGAAAATAAAGCAGACCTGCGGCCGGTCGTCTCCGGAAGCAGGCAGGGCGATTATATCGTGATAGAAAGCGGGGTCAAACCCGGGGAGAGAGTAGTAACTGCAGGTCATCTAGGTTTAAGCCCTGGCGTAGCCATTATCGACGTTACCGAACAGCGTAAATAAGAGGCAAAAATATGAATTTTACCGAGATATTTATCCGTAAACCAATCATGACCACACTGATCATGGTGGTGGTACTTATTTTCGGCGTCGCGGCATTCATGAAATTGCCGGTAAGCGATTTACCCGTGGTTGATTCTCCGGTCATTACCGTTACCGTGGCTTATCCTGGAGCCAGCCCTAATATGATGGCCTCGACCGTGGCCCAGCCCTTGGAAAACCAGTTTACCCAGATACAGGGCCTGCAGAGCATGATCTCCACTAACACAGAGGGCCAGACGCAGATACTTCTTACCTTTGACCTGGACCGTAATGTTGACCTGGCTGCGCCCGACGTGCAGGCGGCAATCACCCAAGCATTAGCTAATCTGCCTACGGACCTGCCCGCGCCGCCAATATACCAAAAGACCAATCCCAGCGACATGCCGATCATGTATTTGTTAGTTACTTCGGATACGCTCACCCCCGGACAATTATACGATTATGCCAATAAGAGTATTGCGCAAAGAATAAGTATGATCGATGGCGTATCACAGGCCCTGGTCTGGGGGGCAAAGACCGCGGTACGCGTCCAAGCCAATCCTAATAAACTCGCCGCATACCAGATAGATGTAAATGAGATCGCCGCTGCAGTAACGACCGGCACAGTAACCATACCCGGTGGAAGTTTGAACGGCCCGGTACGCGCATTTTCTATTGAACCCCAGGGCCAGTTATTAAAGGCAAAGGATTATAAAGAACTTATCGTCGCCTATCGTAATAACGCGCCGGTAAGGCTCAAAGACGTGGCCACCTGCGTAGATAGTATCGATAATGATGTGGTGAACGTCATGTTCGGTTATGCCAAACAAAAAATGCAGTCGCATGTCTGCGTAATACCGATTTCGCGTGCTGCCGGCGTAAATACCGTAGCCCTTGCAGATAATATCAAAAGCACTATCGAAGAATTGAAAAAAGAAATACCCGGTTCGGTGAAACTGGACATATTTTACGATAAGTCAGAAACGATCATCGAATCGATCAATGACGTCAAGACCACCATTTTAATTGCCATTATCCTGGTTGTCTTGGTTATTTTCTTCTTCCTCGGGCGCCTTTCGGATACTATTATTCCGTCGGTGGCGCTGCCTATGTCCATCATTGCTACGTTCCTGGTGATGGCCGCCTTAGGCTTTACGCTGGATAACCTGTCGTTGATGGGTATCATCCTGGCTGTAGGTTTTGTAGTGGATGATGCCATAGTCGTATTGGAAAATACCGTCCGGCTCATCGAAAAAGGGATGAAGCCGCTGGAAGCGGCGATAAAAAGCGCCAGCGAAATCGGCTTTACCATTATTTCCATGACCCTTTCTCTGGCAGTCATCTTCATACCGCTGGTTTTTATGGCCGGGATCGTCGGCCGGTCATTCCGGGAATTCGCTATTACCGTCGTGGCGACCATTTTGTGTTCCGGCGTGGTTTCACTCATGTTAAGCCCGATGATGTGCGCGCGTATGCTTAAGGAAAGGAGAAAAGAAAATAAATTCGAGAAGTCCGTGACGGATTTCTTAAAAGGGGTGATCGATAAATACGGTGCCTTGCTTAAATTGTGCCTGCACCACAAATTTTCTATGGTGGTCATTTGGACTGCATGTCTCATTGGTACAATGGTTTTATTCATGATCCTGCCGCAGACCTTTCTTCCTGAGGGTGACAGCGGAGCCATACGTGGCGGTTTGCTTATGCCGCTGGGCGTATCGACTAAACAGGCCCAGAAATACCAATATCAGGTCAATAACATCCTTTCCAACGACCCCAATGTTCAAAAAATTATCACGGCTACCGGCCTTCAGCCGGGTGCCGACCAGAGCACCGGCGTATTTGTGGTGAAACTCAAGCCCAAAGGCAAAAGGCTGGAGATGGCCAGGGAGGTATTGAACTTGCGCCGTAATTTTGCTAAGCTGCCCGGCGGGTTCGCTTTTGTCCAGGCGATCCCGACTTTAAGATTGAGCACAGGAGGCGAGGCCACGGCCACGGGCAGTAAATATTCCTATACGATGAGCGGGCCGCAACAGGATGAACTCTATAAAGCAGCGTTGAAGCTTGAGCAAAATATGCGTAAACTCCCCGGTTTCGTGGATATCCAGAACAGCGTAAAACTTAATTTGCCGCAATTAACCGTCGATATATTGCGTGACCGCGCATCAACTTTAGGGATCACAGCGCAGGACATAGAGTCAGCACTTGCCAAGTCCTACGCACAGGGAAAGATCACTACTTATAAGACGGAGATCGACCAGTATAATGTTATAGTTGAGCTGGACAAGCGCTACCAGGATTGGCCTGAAGAGCTTTCGCAGGTTTATCTTCATTCCAGGACAACCAACGGCCTGGTGCCGCTTTTATCCATAGCAAAAATAAGGCAGACTGTCGGCCCGCAGAATGTGCCGCATTTTAACCAGCTTCCTTCGGCGACTTTATCTTTTAACCTGGCACCCAACGTTCCTTTGGGTAATGCGACCAAGGCATTGGAAAATGCCGCAGATCCTCTCTTGCCGCCGGGCGCCGTAGGCGTTATGCAGGGAGAAGCGCAGCAGTTCCAGCAGGCGGTGGCCAGCCTCGGTATCCTGATCATTATCGCCATCTTTATAAAATACGTTATTTTAGGTATTCTCTACGAAAGCTATACGCATCCGATGACTATTATTACCACTTTGCCTGTGGCGACTTTCGGCGGCCTGCTCACGCTTTTATTATTCGGCTCGCAGCTTTCGCTTTATGCCTACGTTGGGATATTTATGCTTTTGGGTATCGTGGCAAAAAATGGTATAATGATGGTAGATTTTGCGAAGGTGAATATGGACCAGGGTAAAAGCGCTTATGACGCTATTTACGATGCCTGCCTGGTGCGCTTCAGGCCCATCCTGATGACGGGCCTGGCCGCGATCATGGGCGCTATGCCTTTGGCCTTAGGCTATGGCGCGGATGGCGAATCGAGAATGCCGCTCGGCCTCATCGTTGTGGGGGGCATGGTATTCTCGCAGGTCATCACACTTTTTGTCACACCCGCTATTTTTCTTTACATGCAGGATTTCCAGGAAAAATTCCTGGACCGGTTTGAGCTGACGCGTTCGGATGCCGCGCGTAAGTCCGAGAAAGTAGAATAACAGGTAATTTGTGACGAAGAAAAAAGAATTCTATAAGCGGATAAAGATATTCGGCCTCGCTTCATTCATACCTTTTACTTTGGTTTCCGGGCCGATCGCAGGGTATTTTGCCGGTGATTATCTGGAAAAGACCTTGCACCTTAAATTTCAATTGACGCTTATTCTTATTCTTCTGGGCTTAGTCGCCAGTTTGTTCGAGACCATGAAGATCATCAGGGCAATGATAAAGATGGAAAAAGACCTAAAATGAACGAATCAGGCTCTGCGCCGGAAATACTGAATCTCGTAACCTACCTAGAGCGGGTCTTAAAAGATACGCCCTGGGCGAAATTCCTGCTTTTGTGGGAGAACGTTATATTTTCCCTGATCATTGCGGTGATAATGATCCTGCTTGGCTTTCTGGCCTTGCGTAAAAGAAAACTTATTCCCGGACGGGCACAGAATGCGGCGGAATCTTTCGTGGGCGGGCTGGATGATTTCATCACGGGGATAATGGGGCCGCGGGGAAGAAGATATACCCCGTTCATTGGCACACTTTTTATCTACATACTCTTCATGAATATTTCCGGTATCATTCCTTTCATGAAATCTTCGACCTCCAGCTGGTCGACTACGCTGGCTTTGGCGCTGTGTGTTTTTGTTTATGTGCAATATACGGCATTTAGCGAACTCGGGTTCCTCGGGTATATGGATAGATTAATGGAAAAGCCGCGAGGATTCCTGGCGTTTTCCGTGATCTATCCGCTGCTCATGCTTTCCTTGCATATTATTTCCGAACTGGTCAAGCCGATTTCACTGTCTTTACGTTTACGCAGCAATATTTGGGGAGATGATATGCTCTTGGCTGTCCTTTCGGGTTTCGGGCTAAAAGGTGTGCCGCTTTTATTATTCAGCTCTGTACTTATCTTGATCGCCGCCGTGATCCAGACGGTAGTTTTTTGCCTGTTGACTACGATATATTTTGCTTTTATACTGATAGAACACGAAGAAGAAGCAACATAATTTGAAAGGAGGTTTGGGATGGATTATAAATCATTTCTTGCATTTACCCTGCCGTTAGCAGTTGGTATTGCTGCTTTCGGCTCGGCAATAGCCTTGGGCAAGGCCGTATCTTCGGCAATGGATGCTACAGGAAGACAGCCTGAAGCGTCAACCAAGATCCTCATCGCCATGGCTACGGGTTGCGCGTTCATCGAAGCGCTGACCATTTATGCATTGGTATTCGCATTTGTAGTTGCGGGAAAAATTTAAGAGGATAAGCCGAGTATGGAACTCTTAAGCATGTTAAGTGCCAACGAGCTGGTTGCGCAGACAGTCAGTTTTCTGATCCTCTTTTTCATTCTGCGTGCCTTTTTCTGGAAGCCGATCCTTAAATTGCTGGATGAGCGCAAAGAAAAGATTGCTTCTGAACTTAAAAGCATAGAAGAAGAAAAAGCGACGGCTCAGGAGATCATGGCTGATTATGAGGCCAAGCTTAAAACAATAGACGATGCTGCCAAGGCCGAGATACAGGAGGCCGTCCTGGAGGGCCAGAAGATAATCGAGCAGGCAAAAAGCGATGCGCGTAGCGAATCGGAAAAAATAATTATCGAGGCCCGCGCCCAGGCCAACCGCGAGCTGGCCATGACCCGGCAGGAACTGAAGGATGAGGTAGTGGACCTGGTACTTGATGCTACGGAGCATCTCTTGGAAGAAAAGATGAGCGACAGAGAGGACAGGCGCATAGTGAAGAGTTTCCTGGATAACCTGGATAAGACATGATCAGGGGAGAGATAATCGTCAGGCGCTATTGCGAGGCGTTTATAGAATTCACCGAACATACTATTGGCCTGGAAAGGTGCGTTGAGCAAATCAAGGCCTTAAAGAATATCATCGCCCATAATCCTGAATTCATGGAGCTTCTGTTGAGCCCGGCGATTACCCAGGCTGAAAAGTTCCGTTTTATCGACGAAGTATTGAAGGATAACTTTTCGCAGGAAATTTCGTTTTTTTTAAAGTTAGTGGTGGAAAAGGGCCGCACAATGTTCTTGACCGGAATGCTCGATTACATCAGGGTTAATTATTCTCACGGTGAGGCGGTAGAGGCGGTACTGAAGAGCGCTAACCTGCTGGACATAGAAACCATCAAAGAAATACAGAAAAAAGTACAAATAAAATTAGGTAAAAAAATGTATTTTTATTTGGAGCTGGACCCGTCTTTATTGGCCGGAGTCGAAGTGGCCGTGGGCAATACCGTTATCGACGGCTCTTTAAAAAGGCGCATGGAAGACCTGCGGCATGAGCTCAAAATGACAAAAATTTCATAACTTAAAATGGATATCAGACCTGAAGAGATCACGGCAATTATCAAGAAGGAATTCGAAAATTTCAGGGTTCGCCTGAAGACCGAATCCACGGGCAGGGTAATGCAGGTGGGAGATGCTATTGCCCGCGTATACGGGCTCGATGATGTAATGATGGGTGAGATCGTCGAGTTTAAAAATGATGTTTATGGTATCGTCCTTAACCTGGAAGAAGATAGCGTCGGCGCGGTAATATTGGGTACCGAAAATCCGGACAGAGACATAAAAGAAGGAGACTTGGTCAAAAGAACGGGTAAGGTAATGCAGGTACCGGTAGGAAAATCGCTACTCGGCCGCGTAATCAATATAGCCGGTATGCCTATTGATGGTAAGGGCGCGATAACAAAAGATAAATTCCGCCTCCTGGAGGCACAGGCTCCCAGCGTTGTCGAGCGCCAGCCGGTGAAGGAGTCCCTGGAGACCGGAATAAAGGCGATTGACTCTATGATCCCCATCGGCCGCGGTCAACGCGAGTTGATGATCGGCGATAGGCAAACGGGCAAGACTGCGATCGTCCTCGATACCATCATCAATCAGAAGAATAAGGGTGTTTATTGCGTTTACGTCGCAATAGGGCAGAAGGTTGCCAATATCGTTTCGATGGTAGAGACGCTGGAGAAACACGGGGCCATGGAATATACCACCGTGGTCAGCGCTTCTGCTCGGGCGAGTGCTTCAGCGCAATACCTGGCTCCTTATACCGGCTGCGCTATAGCTGAAGAATTTATGTATTCCGGAAAGCACGCGCTGGTTATTTATGATGATCTTTCCAAGCACGCGCAGGCATATCGGCAGATTTCATTGCTTTTAAGAAGGCCTCCCGGAAGAGAGGCTTATCCGGGAGACATATTTTACCTGCATTCACGGCTCCTTGAGCGCGCGGCAAAATTGAGGGATGATCTTGGCGGCGGTTCACTCACTGCACTTCCGATCATCGAAACACAAGCAGGCGATATTACCAGTTATATTCCTACAAACGTGATCTCTATTACCGACGGCCAGATTTATCTGGAAAACGATCTGTTTTACGCGGGAGTACGTCCGGCGATAAACGTAGGTCTCTCCGTATCGCGCGTAGGCGGCAAGGCACAGGAAAAAGCCATGCGTCAGGTAGCAGCACAGCTACGTCTGGATTTAGCACAATACCGCGAGTTAGCCAGTTTTGCCCAGTTCGGAGCAGAACTGGATAAGTCGACACAGGCGCAGCTTGTGCGCGGCGCCAGGATGGTTGAAATTTTAAAACAGGAGCAATACGACGTGCTCTCTCTATCAAAACAGGTAATGATCATCTATGCCGGAGATAAGGGATATCTCGATAGCCTGCCACTTGAGGCGGTGGGTAAATTCGAAGAAGGATTTTATAAATATATAGCGGCTAAACATGCGGATATAGAAGAAGAAATAAATGCCAAGAAAGAAATGAGCGATGAACTGATGCAACGTTTAGACATGGCGATCTCGGACTTTAAGAAAGAATTCCTTTTAGGGCACGAATAAATAATTATGGCGCAGTCGCTTAAAACGGTAAAATCAAGGATACGCAGTATTGAGAACATCCGTAAGATCACGCGGGCGATGGAGATGGTTTCGTCGTCCAAACTTAAAGCCCTGCAAAAAGAATATTCTGCCTTTGCGCAGTACTATTCACGGATGGAAAAGATGCTGAATGATCTTCTGGCCAGTTTTCCGTCTTCCCAGAATATACTTCTTAAGCCCCGGCTGAATAAACAAAAGATCATTCTTTGCGTGGTCACATCGGACACCGGGCTTTGTGGTAGTTATAATAATAACGTTATCCGCATCGCTGAAGAATTCATCGAAAAAAACAAAGATTACGCGTTAAGCCTGGTGGCTATAGGAAAAAAAGGGCTGAACCATTTTAAAAAATCAAAACTCGTGATTGCCGACACCTATACTGAGCTCTACGGCCATTATTCTTACGAGGTTGCGCAAAAGCTGGTTAAATTCCTGCTGCATGCCTTTTTGTCCGGTGCAGCTGATGAGGTTTATGCCGCGTACACAAATTTTATTTCCGCTTCAAGGGTGAAGCCGGTGATCGGCAAGGTCCTTAATGTGGAAAGAGGTGACGGCGAGGCCCAGGAATATTTATCAGAGCCGGATATTGATACTATTTTGAAAGAATTGGTCCCTGCTTACGTAGCAATGAAAATGAAAAATATAATATTGAGCTCTTTTACCGCGGAAAATGCGACTCGGGTCATGGCTATGCATGAGGCTACAGACAATGCCGTGGAGTTACTGGATGATCTGGTTTTAGTGAGGAACAAGATCCGGCAAGCAGATATTACCAGAGAGCTTATCGAGGTCGTTTCTTCCGCAGATGCTATGAAAGGATAATATATGGGATACGGCAAGGTAATACAGATTATCGGCCCTATTGTAGATATCAGGTTTTCCGAAGAGCAGGATGTGCCGCAGCTTTTGAATGCTATTAAGATCGAAAATAAAGAAAACAATATAAATGTGACGTTAGAGGTGGCGCAGATCATCGGAAATAAAACCGTACGCTGCGTGGCACTTGCCTCTACGGAGAAACTTTCTCGCGGGATGAACGCTGAGGATTCAGGCTCACCAATAACCGTACCCGTGGGAGAACAGACTTTAGGCAGGGTTTTTAACCTTTTGGGAGAGCCGATCGATGGAAAAGGGGAATTGGCCGATATCAAAAAAAGGAATCCCATACACAGGTCTGCGCCCGGTTTCGGAGAACAGTTGCCTGTTGTTTCGGTCTTAGAAACTGGATTAAAGGTCATCGATCTATTGGCGCCGTTTCCCCGCGGTGGAAAGATCGGTTTGTTTGGAGGCGCAGGCGTCGGTAAAACAGTTTTGGTTATGGAGCTGATGCATAATGTTGCACATGTATTAGGCGGAGTTTCCATATTCGGCGGGATCGGCGAGCGTACCAGGGAAGGAAACGACCTGTGGCTGGAGCTTAATTCATCCGGGGTCGTAAAAAATACCGCCTTGGTTTTCGGCCAGATGAATGAACCTCCGGGAGCAAGACTGCGCGCCGGGTTAGCTGCTTTGACCATTGCGGAATATTTTCGCGATGAAGAAAAAAAAGATGTTCTTTTCTTTATCGATAACGTTTACCGTTATGTGCAGGCAGGTTCTGAAGTTTCTACTCTTTTGGGGCGTATGCCTTCTGCCGTAGGCTACCAGCCGAACCTTTCTACCGAGATCGCAGAATTGGAAGAAAGGATCGCTTCTACCAGGAATGGCGCTATTACTTCTGTCCAGGCAATCTACGTACCAGCTGATGATCTTACCGATCCGGCAATAGTGGCCATTTTTGCGCACTTGGATGCTAAAATAGTGCTTTCCCGCCAGATTTCAGAATTGGGTATCTTCCCGGCGGCGGATCCCCTGGATTCGACATCCCGTATCCTTGACCCCCGCGTGGTCGGAGCAGAACATTATAATACAGCCATAGCCGTGCAGCGTGTACTTCAGCGTTACAAAGACTTAAAGGACATTATTTCTATCCTTGGTATAGATGAGCTTTCCGAAGAAGATAAACTCACCGTCTATCGCGCCAGGAAGATCCAGAGATTTTTCTCTCAGCCGTTTTTTGTGGCCGAGGCCTTTAGCGGCAGAAAAGGAAAATACGTAAAATTAGAAGAGACCATAAAAGGCTTTAATATGATATTGGATGGTAAACTGGATGACATTCCGGAGCAGGCATTTTATATGGTCGGCGGCATTGAAGAAGCCATAGAAAAGGCTAAGCAGTTAAATGCGGCAGGATAAAGAATGAGTAATGTTTTTCACCTGGATATTGTTACACCCGCAAGCACCGTTTATAGCTCGGAAGTAATATCATTGGTGGTTCCAGCCGAGCTTGGTTATATGGGGATATTGGCCAATCACACTGCCCTGGTTGCACATATAGTTAAAGGTAAGATCATCATCAGGGATAAGGATAACCAGGCTAAAATAATCAATACCGAAGGCAATGGTTTTATGGAAGTCTTGAAGAACAAGGCCACACTTATCTTGGAATCGGCCATGGAAAAAAAGGAGGGAACATGAAAAAGATTCTCTTCATTTTGGCGATAGTCATTGGCGTAGCAGTGGTTTTGTGTGTTGCCAAAGACCTGATGCTGAAGACGACGATTTCTGCCGTTGCTACACAGGTTACGGGCGCAAAAATAGATATACGGGGATTTTCGTTGGGCATTTTTAATCAATCCGTGCGTATTACGGGCCTGAAGATGCATAATCCCAAAGGCTTTACCAGGGGTATCCTGGTTGATCTGCCTAAAATAATGGTGCGTTACGATTTAGCTTCATTACTCAAAGGGAAAACCCACTTAAAATATGTGGATGTGGAATTAAAAGAATTGATCTTGGAGAAAAATAAAGACGGTAAATTAAACGTGGATTCTTTGAAAGTTGCCGAGAGCAAGGAAGCAAAACCAAAAGAAAAGAAAAAAGTTTCCATGCAGATCGATGAATTAAAGTTAAAAATAGGCCGGGTAATTTACAAAGATTATAGCGCCGAGCCTGCTCCGGCAGTAGAGGTATATGAAGTTAACTCCAGCAAGACATACAAAAATATTACCAGCGTCGAGCAGTTGGCTGCGCTCATTTTGGTCGGTCCATTGCAGGATGCGGGAATAAGAGGGGCTACGATCTACGGGGCAGCTGCTTTGGCCGGCGTGGCGTTCCTTCCGGCTGCGGCAGGTATGACGCTTTTGGGAAAAGATTACGCAGAAGAGAATATCAACATACCGATGCAGAAATTATATAAGGTAAGCCTGGATGTGCTTAACCGTATCGGCAAGGCCGAAAAAGAAAATATGGCAGATGGCGTAATCAGCGGCCAGGCAAATGGTGCGGGGGTGACGATCAAGCTAAAATCGATATCTTCCAGGATCACGCAGATCAATATTTCAGCAAGAAAATACCTGCTACCCAAACCCGAAATCGCCGCGGGCGTATTATATCAGATAAAAGAAAGATTAAAGTAGGGCAATGCCCAGGTCTTTAAAAGTAATTTTGTTACTGACAGGGCTAGTTGTTGCCCTTAAAACGCATTCTCTTTCTGCCGCGGCTAGGCCGGTAAAAGAGCACTTGGGTTTTTTAGCCAGTGGCGATGTTTATGCTGCGTATGCGTTGACGTCGCGCGAATTTAAAGATGCGTTATCTTTAGATGAATATAAGAATTTTGTTGTTCAGTTCCCTTTCTTAACCAAAAATAAGGGGTATCGATTCCGCGAGCGCTCTTTTCAGGGCAATACCGGTAAGGTCAAGGTCGTCCTGTCGTCTCTTTCCGGACCGGCAGTGCTGGTAGTGTTTACCTTGGTCAAAGAAAATGGTAAATGGAAGATCATTAGTATTGCCATAAATCCCAAAGAATTATAATTTATTAAAGGAGGAAAGTATGTTTGGAAGAAGATCCACTCTTTTTTGTATGGCCATCTTGTTGGTAATATTATTGGTTTTCGCATTTGCGCCGAGTCTCCATGCGCAAGCTGCCGCTACCCCGGTAAAAATTCAGGCTCCTAATGTTATCCTTCTGATCTCCGAACAGAATATCGAAGGCCCGCAGCGCGCCTGGTGGGCGAGTGAAGTGGACCTTTCCGCTACCGAAGCGAGTCTCGCGCAAAGATTGATCCAGGCAGGTATTACAGTGCTTGAACCTTCGCAGTTACAGAAAGTAGTCAAACAGAACCCGGCGTTCAGGCTGGTAAATATCTCAGACGCAGCTTCTGTCAAATTGGGAAACCTAGCCCGTGTCCAATATGTGATCAGCGGAAAAGCAGTTGCTTCTGCTGGAGGAAACGCGCCCCAGTCAAATATGCGTTCATGTTTTGCCAATATTACAGCAAAGGTCATTCGTGTAAAAGACGGTAAGGTTATTGCATATCTTGATGCTTCTGCGGGTTCGGTGCATATGGATGTGATCACCGGCGGCAGGGAGGCATTGGTCAATGCCGCAGATAATTTAGCAGGAAAGATAATTAATGCTTTAAATGCAGATACCGCCAAATAGGATCAAGCGGCGGTAATCTTTTTGATATAACCGATTACGTCCTGAATGGTTGTTTCCGGGGTAGAGGCGCCGGCGCTGATCCCGACGCTTTTGGCGTTCTTGAACCAGCCTTTTTGGATACCCCGCCTTGAGTTGATCCAATAGCTTCTTTTATTTATTGATTTCGATATTTCGTAAAGCCTTCTGGTATTGGCGCTATTTTTAGAGCCGAGAATGATCATGATGTCATTGTGCTCCGGCATCAGCCTGATCTCTTCTTGTTTGGTGCGCGTGGGCTTACAGATAGTGTTGAAGAATTTTAATTCCGGGATGAATTTCATCAAATAGTCCGCAATTTCCAGCGCTTTTCTTAGATCCTGCGTTGATTGTACGACTATTGCCGCCCTTTTTATTTTCTTGATCGTTTTTAAGGGAATATTTTTGATGCCGTCGATCACCAGGGCCTTATTTTTTAAATTCCCGATTATTCCCAGGACCTCATCGTGGCGTTTATCGCCGATAACGATGAGGGAATAGCCTTTCCTTTGCGCATCTTTGGCGATCTTGTGGATTTCTTTAACCATCGGGCAGGTGGCATCGATGATCCGGTAACCGAGCCTACGCGCTTTAAGAAAAATATCTTTGGTCGCTCCGTGGGCACGGATAAGCAGGATCTTATTTTTTACCCGCTCTAGCCTTCGGATCTTTTTTATTCCCGCTGCTTCGATCTTTTTTACTACGTCTTCATTATGCACGATATCGCCGAGCATCTCGATAGGCTTGTTCTTACACGCCGCCTGGAACGCTATATTGATCGCCCGCCTTAC
>JAQUNK010000010.1:42494-43605 GCA_028717645.1 Candidatus Omnitrophota bacterium | reverse complement strand
ATAACACGACCTATAGGCCATACTGCAAAGTAGACATCGGCGGACTTAATGCCGAAGCTTATGCCACGACCACGGCCAAGCAGTGGGTCAATAACAGCATAAATGTATCCTCTTTAACAAATGGCACCGTATACGATGTGGTAGTTTCTATAAGAATTGCTCCTGGACATTCCGGGACTACCAATTTGTATTACCTTACAGGGATAGCCAGCTAAACAAAGGAGAGAAGATGGATTTTACTTTATTTAAAGAATACGGTTTTGCTGGCATAGTGACCGGCGTAATGTTTTTTATACTTTTCCGGATGATCGTTTGGGTGATGGCATTTGTCAAGGATATTATCAAACAACACAACGAAGAACGGAAAGAGTGGCTTTTGACCATGGCAGCCATAAAAACGTCCATTGACCTGCATAATCAACAGTCAATAGAGGCAAGAAATTTACAGGCGCAAGCTCATGAATTTCAGCGTAAGGAACACGAAAAGTTTTTGGAAAATCAGATAAAAATTATATCTATTTCTGACAAGACTTGTGATTGCCTTGATGAAGTTAAAAACGGATTAGGCAGGATAAATGGCTATACGCCTCATTAAATAAGATGGATACCCCCAGACCTATTTTTTTACACTGCGCGAAGTGCCAGGTAGAAGGAAAAATAGAGAGGGTTAAAAAGGCGCTCGCCTATGAACATTATGAATACCGGCAGGAAAATTTTATCGCAGGCTCCCCAGAAGACGATTGGTTCTGGGCGGAAAGGAAAATAACCGCGTGGCTTATGGGCGTAGATGACGTCATAAGCGATGAAATAACAAAAGCATGGCAAGGTGAAGGAAGATAAAGGAGGAAGAAAATGCACATAGCCTGGAATGAGGTAATCGTCGGCGTAATCGCTTTTTACTTCTTAGCCAAAAGATGGCTCTTTAAAGCCGAAAAAATACTCGGCCCACTGGTAGCCGATGTTGAACAAAGAGCGAAAGACGGAAAGATAGACAAAGAAGATCGCAAACAAGTGATGTTGAATGCGGTTTCCGAAGCTGAGAAAGATGGCAGGATAAAGCTGACGCTTTTACAAAGGACATTTTTGGGCTTCGTAATTAACTGGCTGGCCC
>JAQUNK010000010.1:0-42484 GCA_028717645.1 Candidatus Omnitrophota bacterium | reverse complement strand
CCAGAAGTTGCCGGATTTCACAATAAGCCAGAACGTCCAAGACATATTGGATAAAGCCAGCGGTTCAGATAAAAACTAACCAATGAGCTGGATTTCGTCTTGGTGGAGAGGTTTCCTAAAAAGGGGATTCTTTTACAGCATTACTAAGCCATGGCCGGGTGAAAAAAATCTACCGGACCGGGATTGCTGGCCAACTACCCCGACGAATAAAGAAAACGAGAGGGAGATCAGGAACTCCATGATAGTAGATATAGAAAAGGTTATCCAAATTGAAAGTTCAGGCAACCCTAAAGCCTGCAATGAAAAAAGCGGCGCGCGGGGGCTATGCCAGATCACCCATATTGCCTTGACTGATTTTAATATCTTCCACCCGGCTGAGCAATATGCGGATGATCAGCTCTTCGATCCGGAGATAAATAAGAGGATAGCCCTTTGGATGCTGGAAGTTCGCATACCGCAGTTACTCGAATATTACAACCTGCCGGTAAGCACGGAGAATATTCTTTGGGCCTACAATGCTGGCATAGGGAGGGTAACTAAGAAAATCAAACCGGAAGAAACCGTAAAATATATAGCAAAGTACAATGCTTTGCTTAACCAGGGAGGGACAGATGGGACTGTTTAGCGTTATCGGTAACTGGATCAACTCGTTGTTCAATAAGGCAAAGGCGTTCATTCAGAAAGCCTGGAGCTTGTTGGGACCTTTTGCCAAAGAGGTATTAAGCGAGACGGCGCAAGAGTTTTTAGATTCCTCTAAGACTTTGTTACTTGACGCTGTTCAATATGTGGCTCAGCAAGGATTTCCTTCCAGCGAAGCCAAGCGCAAGGCTTTTACAGATTATATGGCGCTTAAAGCCAAAGATGAATGGAAAGATTTAAAAGAATCCGAACAGGATCTCTTGAGGCAGATAGCTTTGTCTATCTGGAAAAAGGCAACAGAGCAAAATAAATAAGTTCTCCCCGGAGCGCCTGCCCAGCGCTCTTTCTCCACAGACAAGGCCAGAAGATGCAGGCTACCTCCTCCTGCGAGTTCTTCTGGCCCTCTTCTTAAGAATGCCTTGCGACTTTCTGAGGTTATGCTATAATCTGAAATCCAATCTGGGGCATATTTTGAGAGGATCCTTACGAAGAATTCCCTGTAGTGAAATTGTAGTAACTCGATGTAGAATGATGTTGAATAGTATTGAACGATAATGTGGGCTATTGAAGTGAGTTTACCGACGAGAAAACAGCACAAAAATCGTAAATAATTGGGATACAGCATAGATACGATTTCGCCGAGGTAGCTCAGTGGTAGAGCGCGGCCCTGAAAAGGCCGGCGTGGGAAGTTCGATTCTTCTCCTCGGCACCACGTTTATTTGTTACTGTTAAAAAGAGAGCACCCTAAAAAGGTTCTCTCTTTTTTTATTTTTGCGTGCGGGCGGGTTCTGTCTGCTGATCCACCCCGTCCGTGCTCGGCCGCACTTCGTCGGCGGCCTGCGCGCGTACGGGGCCCCGTCTCAGCAGACACCCGCCCTTATGCGGAATCCTAGCCTAGCCAGTCTAAGATTAGTGTGTTCAACCCGCCAAATCCATTGTTGCCTTCGGAAGATAGAGGTATAATATAAAAGATAGTTCTATGGTAACTCATTGATAATATTAAGGTAAATTATAAACGGTCTTGAGATTTGAAAGATATTGAGGGAGGAAAAATGAAATTTATATATTATTTTGCTGCTCTTTATTTAGGGCTTTTGGGTATAGGTGCATTCTTTGTTGAACTTAATAAGTGGAATTGGTATTTGAAGTTAGCTTTAGGACTTGTTGCTGGAGTGGCTGTTATTTTGACTTTTGCTTATCAAATGTTTGAGAAAAAAGTTGATGAAGTTAAAAGAGAATATTCAGAAATGCGTGCAGAGAATAGAACGCGAGAAATAAAAAAGGGAATAGAAGAATTAAAGGAAAAAGAAAAGAAAGGTTTATTAACGCCAGCAGATTATTCCCTATATATTTCTCGTTATTTAGAAAGTATTGATAATACTTTAAAATATCAAGAAGGCAAAAACGATAGAGAATTGGTAACTACTTATTATGAAGAAGTTAGCAAGATACCAAGTTATTTTAGCATTAAGGAGTGGGAAGAAAGTGAAAAATTTATATATGATTCTATGGTAAATGAGATAAATAATCAATTCGCTTTTAGGGGAACATTTGACAGTGGAGTAAGAATACAGTTATTGGGAATATTTGAAAAAGAACGGAAAAGATTGATTGAGGCAAAAGAAAGAGGAAGTAGATAAGAATTCCGGGAATAAGACACTTAATTCAATAGTTGTTTGTGGGTAGAGAAGTTTAGAGAGTTTTAATATAAAGAGAGGAGAGGTTATTATGAGTAGAGTAAAGGTTTTGGGCTTGGTAATCGTTGCTATAATGTTTTGTTCGGTTGTAGCTTTTGCCCAGGCACCTGTTGAGCAGAATCAGACCGTGGCGGGGGAGAAAGCAGCGGCAAAGCAAATGGATACGGCACGCATGGGTGGTATGGCTATGCAGATGATGGGGGCGATGCAGAAACAAATGGTGGCTACTAATGACGGCGGGGTGATCATTCTAGCCGGCAATAAGCTGCTCAAATACGACAAAGACCTGAATCTGATAAAGGAAGCGGAAATAAAAACAGAAGCTAACTTTACGATGGACATAGGGTCCATACAGGAAATGATGAAAAACATGAAAGAAAAATACGGCAAGAATAAAACAGAAAGCCAAGCAACAGAAAATAAATAATATAACCTAAATAGGATCCCGTTCAGCGAAATGCTGGACGGGTTTTTTTTATTTTTTGCGGGGGGGGCTGCTGAGACGGGCTGGATGGCTCCGCAAGGACGAGAATTTCCATAAAAATTGTTGCCAAACTTTTATTTATTGTTATATAATAAAGCAACAATATCAATGCTTTTTCAGTTTTTGGAAGCGGAGGAAAAAATGAAAATAAAGATTATTCTCGCGGCTATGGTTATAAGTTTGTTCGGGACACAGCTTGCTTACGCCGGTTCTTATGGGTCCAAGCCCGCGGTTTCAGGTATAAATACAAAAATATCCGGCGGTTATGCCGACCTTGACGCGGCCTCGACAAAATTTGGCAGTGCTTCTGTTACTTTACCACTCACCCATTCTTTTGGCCTGGCCATAGACGGCTTGGGCGGTGATTACAGTGCCTCTTCGCTTTGGGGAGTAGGAGGCAGCCTCTTTTGGCGTAATCCGGACAAAGGGCTTATTGGCATCATGGGGTCTAATGTCGTGGTAGGCGCAAATAATGTTTCTCGGGGCGGGGTTTCCGCTGAATTATATCTTGGCCGTTTTTCTGTTTTGACAGATGTTGGATATGAAACCGGCGACACCATAAAACACGGCGCCTTTTCAGATCTTATCTTTCGTTGGTATGTTATTGATAATCTCGCTCTTAATACTGGCTGTAGCTATTCAGGCGGGGTTACTGCTGGAATGGTAGGTCTTGAATATATGCCTGGCTTTAAACTTCTTAATGGAGCTACTTTATTTGTCAGGGGAAGCTGGGGAGAAAACGATTATCACAGCGTCATGGCCGGAGTGAAATAT
The DNA here is from genome assembly GCA_028717645.1 of Candidatus Omnitrophota bacterium. Classification (GTDB taxonomy): domain Bacteria; phylum Omnitrophota; class Gorgyraeia; order Gygaellales; family JAMWDD01; genus JAQUNK01. The sequence goes on along the minus strand of JAQUNK010000010.1, from coordinate 38,890 downwards.
TATTTTGGAAAGGGAAAGACATTGAAACAGAAACATCGCGAGGATGACCCTGAAAACATGGCCTTAAGCGGATTAGTGTTGGGTAGCCAGGGAGGGGGCGGGTTTACGAATAGTCCCGAGGAAACGCCGCCGGCTGAAGAGGATGGCGATGGGGGCGATCCTACGTAATCCAAGCGATTTCTTGGTAAGGGTAAAATCATAACCAGGGAGGCCAGATGAAAGCAAAAGTTGACCCGGATACCTGTATTGGTTGTCAGTTGTGCACACAGACTTGCCCACAGGTTTTTAAGATGGAAGAAGATAAGGCAGTTGTTTATGTGAATATCGTTCCGGTAGGCGCTGAAGCTTGTTGTAAGCAGGCGACAGACGAGTGTCCGGTAACCGCGATAACTATTGCATAGAGGAGGGGTCAGAAATGGCAGCGATCAAAGAATTGTTCCAGACGGCAGATTGGAAAGCGGAAAAACATGTCCCGGTGATCGAAGCTGCGGAAAAAATTAAAAAAGGCGAGGCCTGTAAGATCACAGCAGTTGTGGGTAAAGAAATACCCCATCCGAATACCACCGAGCACCATATCCGCTGGATAGTACTTTTCTTTTTACCCGATGGAGAAAAGTTCCCTTATCAGATAGCCAGAGTCGAATTCGGCACACACGGGGAGTCTGTCCAGGGGCCGAACACCAGCACCATCTTTACGCATCCTGAAGTAACCGTTAATTTTAAGACTGAAAAATCCGGGACGATACTCGCGTCTTCTTATTGCAATATCCATGGTTTATGGGAGAATTCCAGGAAATTAAGCGTTGAATAATGAATGAATTTTCTCTACTTATCGGCGGTAAGGCCGGCTTCGGTATAGATAAGTCGGCGACAGTCATTGGCCTTATCTTAAATCGCATCGGCCAGCGGGTTTATATTTACCGCGATTACCCGTCGCTTATCCGGGGTGGCCACACCTTCTCTATTATCCGCACGGCTCGAAAAAGAATTGCCGCACACCAAAATAAAATAGACTTCATCCTTGCCTTAAATCAAGATACTTTTGATCTCCATAAAGATAAATTAAAAGACGGGGCAATAGTGATTTATGATCCTGATTCCGTCAAAATAGAGGGCCTTTCCGCAGGCGTCCAGACAATAGGTATCCCTATCACAAAAATCGTCAAAGAAGAGAATGCTCCGGAAATAATGCGCAACACCTGTATTATCGGCGCATTTGTCAGGGCGGGCCAAATAAGCTGGGATATTTTAGACGCGGTATTCAGGAAAGAATTTAACAAAGAAGCGGATCTGAATTTAAAAATTGCCCGCCGCGGCTACGATGCAACAAAGGAATTAGTAAAAATAGAGCCCTTTAACCAGGAGGCGTTGCCACTGGTATCCGGTAATCAGGCCCTGAGCCTGGGCTTGATCAAAGGGGGCCTGACAACCTACATTGCCTATCCGATGACCCCGTCTTCGCCAATATTACATTTTCTCGCTGAGAGCGCGGAAAATTTCGGGCTGAAAGTAATTCATCCAGAGAGTGAAATTGGCGTGATGCTTATGGCCCTGGGATTTAGTTATATGGGAGAAAAAACGGCTGTGGGCACGTCCGGCGGCGGATTTTGCCTGATGACCGAGGGCCTGAGTTTTGCCGGGATGGCTGAATTACCGATTGTGATTGTCCTCGGGCAAAGGCCAGGGCCGTCTACCGGCCTACCGACCTATTCCAGTCAAACAGACCTGCATTTTGCTTTAAATGCCGGCCAGGGAGAATTTGCGCGTTTCATTGTTGCGCCGGCGGATGCAGAAGAGTCCTATTTTTGGGCGGCCAAAGCGCTGAACATCAGCTGGAAATATCAGATCCCATCGATCATCCTTACTGACAAAAATTTAGGAGAAGGCGTTTTTAATTTCGATATAAATTCCATTCCTCCGATAAAAGAAGATGCGCCTGTTCTCTGGGGCAGAAAATCTCCCTACCAAAGATATCAGCTTACGGAAAACGGCATATCGGGCCTGGCCTTTGCTGGTGACAAGTGCGCGGTCGTGAAAGTGAATAGTTATGAACACGATGAATACGGCATTACTACGGAAGACCCCGTCCAGACCGTCCTTATGCAGGACAAGCGCTTGCTTAAAGAAAAATATTTACGGCAGGACCTGGAAAAGATCGAAACCGTAAAAGTGTATGGAAAAAAAGATTCTACAGTTGGCCTGCTTTGCTGGGGTTCTAATAAGGGCGTTTGCGTAGAATTGGCCGATAAGTTAGGTTTAAAAGTCATCCAGCCGATAGTGCTTGCGCCTTTTTCCATAGATCAATTCCAACGGGCAGTTAGCGGCGTAAAAAAATTAATTTCAGTAGAAAACAACGCCACAGCTCAATTGGCGCGCTTGCTCAAAATGTACGGTATTGGCGTGGACAAGCATATACTCAAATATGACGGCCGGCCATTCTCCTTGGATGAGTTGGAAAAATTAATAAAAGAGGCAGTGAAATGAGCGAAATAAATTTAGGGACTCCTGCTCAAAATACCTGGTGCCCGGGTTGCGGTAATTTCGCAATTATGAACGCCATAAAAGCAGTACTTACCGAACTAAGCGCAGAAGGTGTTCCTTTAGAAAATATTGTTTTGGTTTCCGGCATAGGCTGCCACGCGAAAATCGTAGATTATCTGAACGTGAATAGTTTTTATTCTATCCATGGCCGGGCCACGCCGGCAGCAGAAGGGATAAAATTGGCTAACCCTAAGATCAAGGTGATCTGTTTTGCCGGAGACGGCGATGCCTATGGCGAAGGGATAGAGCATCTGATCTTTGCCGCGAAGCGCAATATCGATATTACCATGATCATCCACAACAACCGCGTATACGGTCTGACCACTGGCCAGTATACTCCTACTTCACCTACGGGCTTCAAGGGCCGCTCTACGCCCCAAGGCACAAAAGAGCCTCCAATCAATCCGTTGGAATTAATGCTGGCGAGCAACGCATCATTTTTGGCGCGGGGTACTTCGCACGGCATGGAATTGCTAAAGAAGATCTTTAAAGAAGCGATCTTACACAGGGGTTTTTCTCTGGTGGATGTCCTGCAGGTCTGCGTTACTTACTTTAATATGTATGAATATTATGATAAGCGGGTCTACGAAATAAAGGACCACGACGCGGCCGATTATAATCAGGCCTTGCAAAAGGTGAGGGAATGGGATTATAATGCTGATAAGCCCATTGCCCTGGGCGTAATTTATAAAAAAGACGCGCCTGTTTTTGAAGAAAAATTAACCGCCCGGGATACAGCAGGCAGAGAAGCCAAGATCAGGGGTATCTTAAAAACATTTATTTGATTAAAAATAACAAAGATTAAATTATGTTGCCCATTGCGCCATTAATGATCGAGCACCGTGTTATCGAGCGCATGATCAAATTTATGAAGAACGAGCTTGAAAAGATAAACCGGAAAAATAAACTCGATGCCGCCTTCATAGATGATGTTTTAGATTTTATAAAAACTTACGCCGACCTGTGTCACCACGGAAAAGAAGAGTATATTCTATTCAGGGATCTTCTGAAAAAGAATCTTTCACCCGGACATCGCAAGATGGTGGATGAGCTGATCAGGGAGCATATTTACGGCAGGAAGACCACGAAAAAGCTTGCTACGGCCCAAGAAAAATACAGGCAAGGCGACAGAAATGCCCTCAAGGCCGTTGCCGGCTCCTTAAAAAAACTCGTGGAATTCTACCCTAAGCATATAGAAAAAGAAGATAAGCACTTTTTCTTACCCAGTATGGGTTATTTTAGTAAAGAGGAACAGGCCTGCATGCTCAGAGATTTTGCCGAGTTTGACCGTAGGCTCATTCATGAAAAATATAAGGTAATGGTCGAAAGGCTGGAAAAATGTTTTTAACAAAAATAAGCGATTATATTTCGGGATTGATCAGGAGCATGGGGATTACAGACCTGATCGATATCGCTATTATCGCCGTATTTATTTATCTCATCTTGGTCTGGCTTAAGCGTGCACGCGCCAGATTTACTGTCATCGGAATAGTCATTTTAGGCTCTATTTATGCGGTCGCGCGTTTCTTCCATCTGTATCTTACCACGACGTTCTTCCAGGCATTCCTGGCCATTTTTCTTATTATGATCGTGGTGATCTTCCAAGATGAATTCCGCCATTTTTTTGAGGCCGTCGCTGTCAAGGGCATGGTGCGTAAGCCTCGCCGCAAAACTCCTTTTAGCCAGGAAATAGAAAGTATAACCAATGCCGTAGCCAAACTCTCGCGTAAAAAATTCGGGGCTCTTATCGCTATCCGTGGTATAGACCCTCTTGACCGGTACCTGGAAGCGGGGTTTTCTTTAGACGGTTTGCTCAACCAGTTGCTCTTAGAAAGTATTTTCGATCCGCATGTGCCTACTCATGATGGCGCAGTGGTTATTGATAGGGAGCGCATCATCAGGGTCGGTTGCCACCTGCCGCTTTCTACGAATATTGAGAAGGTTTCGGGATTGGGCACGCGCCATACGGCTGCCCTGGGTTTGTCGGAACGCACAGATGCGCTCTGCATTATTGTTTCCGAAGAACGCGGCACGGTTTCCGTGGCAGAAGACGGTAATATCCGGCAGTTAACGGATGTTTCGCAGCTGAATAATATCCTGGAAAGTTTTTATCGTAAGCGTTTCCCGGTAAAGAGGAGTTCGGTTATTTTAGATTTTTTAAAAGGGCATTCTTTGGAGAAACTTATTGCTGTTGTCTTTGCTGTGTGCCTGTGGCTGGCATTGGGTGAACGTACGGAAATGGTCCGCCGCGATTTTACCGTCCCTATTGAATACAGGAACTTAGCGCCGGATATTTTTATCGGCGAGCCCAAGCCTAAAGAAGTAACGCTTACCTTGAATGGCTCTGAGCGCGCGTTCAAACTGATCGATCCTAATAACCTTAAACTTTCTCCGGATATGGGCGGCATTCATAAAGACGGAGAGAACTATCTTTTACTGAATAAAGATATGATCCGCCTTCCGGCCGGTGTATCCATAGTCCATTTTTATCCCGAAGAGATAAAGCTGATGATCTACCGGATGTTCACTTTGGCCCTGCCGGTAGAAGTAAAAACGCAAGGCCGTCCCGGGGCCGGTATAACGATTAACCAGATAAAAGTCGAGCCTAAGGAAATATCCGTGATCGTACCCAGCACGACTTCGCGCGGAAAATTTAATATTGTTACCGAACCGATAGACTTAAGCTCGATAGACAAAACAACAACTCTGACCCCGAAACTGATCATCCCGCCTGATGCGCGCTTTCCTTTAGACAAATACCCTGAAATAAAGGTTACGGTTGAAGTAGAGAACAAGCGTAAGGCCCGATAGAAGGCTTACGGGGCCTATCTATCTGTGCAATATAGGTATATATAATTATAATTACTACCCTGGCGGGGGTTGAAAAAGTATTAGCAATATGTTATACTTATAATGGTAAAAGAGTTATATTGACAATTAGGTGAGTTTTATCCACTGATAAAGGCAAACCATTGGTAACAATGGGACGCAAAGCTTCCGGCCCCAAGATTTCGGGGTAGCGGGGTTGCCAAAGAGATAATAGGATATTATCTTTAGTCCCAAGGTTATTAATGTTAGCCTTGGGACTTTTTGTTTGGGGGGTGAAAAATGAAGATGCTCAAGCTCAAAGACATACTTCCTAAGGAACTCAAAGACCAGGTGCTTTCTAGGCGCGGCAATTGCCTGAAAATCGATTTTGCAGAATATACCTACGTCCGCGTTACCCTGGTTTATTATTTAAAGGATGAAGTCTACATCTTCCGAGTAACTCAGCGGATAAGAAATCCGAATATAAATGAGGTGTAAAATGAAAGCTAAATTTTTAACCCAGGCCTGGTGTATTTTTCTTTCTTTTCTTCTTTTGCTCTGCGGGCCACAGGGGATAGCCCTGGCTCTGCCTGAGGGCGGAGTCGTAGTTGCAGGAAGCGCTACATTCACCCAGCCCAGCGCTTCAACCATGAACATCAACACCTCAGATAAAGTAGCCATAAATTACAATTCTTTTAACATCAATACCGCTGAAACAGTCAACTTTATCCAGCCTTCATCTTCATCCATTGCCTTGAACAGGGTAGTCGGAGTAGATCCTTCCAGTATCTTGGGTTCACTTAATGCCAATGGCCAGGTCTTTTTGATCAACCCGAACGGCATCATCTTCGGCCCAGGTGCCAACATCAATGTCCACGGCCTGGTTGCCTCTACATTAGATATCACTAACCAGAACTTCTTAAGCTCAAACTTTAAATTTGTCCAGGATCCTGCCAAGGCTTTAGGCGCGATCAGCAACTTAGGCGTGATCACTGCCACCGGCGGCGGTTATGCTGTCCTGGCAGCTCCCAGCGTAAGTAACTCAGGTGTGATCCAGGCTAACCTCGGTACTATCGCCCTGGGCTCGACAGAAGGTTTTACTTTAAGCCTCTCAGCCGACAATCTGATCTCCTTTGCCCTGGATACAGCAGTATCGAAACAGCTGTCTTCATATTTAGACAACAAAGGCACGCTCAAAGCAGACTCAGGTACTATTCTTGTGGAAGCAAAAGTTGCCGAAGAGATAGTCGATGCAGTAGTGAATAATGACGGCTTGATCGAAGCTAATACCATCGTCAAAGATAGAGAAGGTAATATCAAGCTGACCACTACTACTGCCTTGGCTAACTCCGGTACTATCCGTGCCAATGCCAGCGATTATACCAAAGCCGGAAATATCGAAGCAACTTCCGGCAAGACTTTAACCCTTGCCCCCACCAGCCGTGTAGAAGCAAAAGGTAAGGATATTGAATCAACAGGTGGTAATGTCTACCTTTATTCTAATAAAGATGCCATCGCCCAGGCCGGCCAGACCATCGATATATCCGGTGGTACGGTGTCGGGCGATGGTGGTTGGGCGGAGCTGAGTTCGGCCGGGAATATGCAGTTGGGGGGAAAATTTGTGGGATTTGCGCAAACAGGATATAAAAGAGGAGCGTTTATCATCGATCCGCCTGGTCTAGACATATCTGTGCCCATAGATATCGCGGGTTCAGATCTTCTTCTTACGGATAGCGGCTATATTTGGCATCATCTGGGTGGAGATGTTCTAGATAGTGTTGGTGGAGGTAGTTTTACTGGCCAGGCGGGAACAAATTATAGGATTGATTCAGGCGTGAATATTGCGGTAGATAATAATATTGAGATCAGGGCCAATAATGATATTACTACTGCAGGAAACTTGACCTCTGCGAACGGAAGCATTATTTTTGCTCCTGACTATGATAGCAATATGACCGGCGACCTTACAATGACCGGCGGTAAACTTTGGGTCCAGGGCGGCAGCGGAAATATTTGGTTAGCCTATGTATCAGGAGGAGACATACTCACCTTTGACCCAGCGACAGACGCGATCTATATGCCGAAAGACCTTACTCTTTCTGGCGGAGATATTGTTAATGACGGAACGGGCCTGATCGTAGGCGCTGCTTATGATGATGTGAATCTTGAAGGGACTAACGTGACCGGAAAAGGCTCTATCGCTTTTGTTGCCGATATGCCTACATTGCTCAATGCTTTAAGTAGCGCTTTTGCGGCCGATGGCAATACCGGCGACCTTACGATGACCGGCGGTACTATTCAGACAGACGGTGCTAATTCGACTATCCTTCTTGGCTCGGGCGGCGACCATATTACCCTTGCGGGAGGAGAAGTGATCAATTCAGGAGCAGTAGATGAAACTTCTATCCTGATCGGCGCCAGAAAAGATATAAATCTCACTGGGACAAATCTTACTTCTGCAACCGGACGTATCCAATTTTTCCCTAACCTCTTGAATGCTCGAGGCGTATTTAATATGAGCGGTGGAAATGTTGTGGTAGGCCCTACCAGCACTAAGAACATTGATATTGGTTGGTATATCCAGTGGTTCTTCTTCTGGCGGGTTGACTGGAAGATCGGTATTCCTGTAGCAGTTAATATCACCGGAGGAAGCATGACCAACCAAGGTACAGGAGACATCCATTTGATGGCTTACGACGAAATGAACATTCTTACTGGTTCATTGTCTGCCTTGAATGGTGAGGTCATACTTGACTTTTTTGGAACAACGCCGCATTTGAATATTCTTATGGCTACTCCGGATCAGGAATCTGAGGAAAGAAAAGAAGAGAAGAAGATAGGCCAGACGATCACCCAATTCAAATGCGCTACTATTAGATTAAGGTAAAGAGGTTAAGATGAAACTCAAGCGTTATACCAAACTTATTGCTTTTAGAGCCTCTCCTGAATTAAAGGAGAAAGTGGATGAGACTTCTTTTAGGCTGAATATGACCGAAGGAGAACTGATCAGGGAAGCCGTAGGGAAATATCTTAAGGAGCGCGTTAAAGGATTAGAGGCCCAGATATGAGCTTAAAATTAATCTTTAATTTTTTTCTTTCTTTTCTTCTTTTGCTCTGCGGGCCACAGGGGATAGCCCTGGCTCTGCCTGAGGGCGGAGTCGTAGTTGCAGGAAGCGCTACATTCACCCAGCCCAGCGCTTCAACCATGAACATCAACACCTCAGATAAAGTAGCCATAAATTACAATTCTTTTAACATCAATACCGCTGAAACAGTCAACTTTATCCAGCCTTCATCTTCATCCATTGCCTTGAACAGGGTAGTCGGAGTAGATCCTTCCAGTATCTTGGGTTCACTTAATGCCAATGGCCAGGTCTTTTTGATCAACCCGAACGGCATCATCTTCGGCCCAGGTGCCAACATCAATGTCCACGGCCTGGTTGCCTCTACATTAGATATCACTAACCAGAACTTCTTAAGCTCAAACTTTAAATTTGTCCAGGATCCTGCCAAGGCTTTAGGCGCGATCAGCAACTTAGGCGTGATCACTGCCACCGGCGGCGGTTATGCTGTCCTGGCAGCTCCCAGCGTAAGTAACTCAGGTGTGATCCAGGCTAACCTCGGTACTATCGCCCTGGGCTCGACAGAAGGTTTTACTTTAAGCCTCTCAGCCGACAATCTGATCTCCTTTGCCCTGGATACAGCAGTATCGAAACAGCTGTCTTCATATTTAGACAACAAAGGCACGCTCAAAGCAGACTCAGGTACTATTCTTGTGGAAGCAAAAGTTGCCGAAGAGATAGTCGATGCAGTAGTGAATAATGACGGCTTGATCGAAGCTAATACCATCGTCAAAGATAGAGAAGGTAATATCAAGCTGACCACTACTACTGCCTTGGCTAACTCCGGTACTATCCGTGCCAATGCCAGCGATTATACCAAAGCCGGAAATATCGAAGCAACTTCCGGCAAGACTTTAACCCTTGCCCCCACCAGCCGTGTAGAAGCAAAAGGTAAGGATATTGAATCAACAGGTGGTAATGTCTACCTTTATTCTAATAAAGATGCCATCGCCCAGGCCGGCCAGACCATCGATATATCCGGTGGTACGGTGTCGGGCGATGGTGGTTGGGCGGAGCTGAGTTCGGCCGGGAATATGCAGTTGGGGGGACAGTTCTTTGGTTCTGCACAGACAGGATACAGTAAAGGCAAATTTTTCTTTGATCCAACGCTTTTAGAGATCACTGGTACTACCAATACACACGGAGCAGACTTTAGTGTTTCCGCGGATTCTATAGTCCATCGTACGGGTAGTTCGGTTTTGACCGAGGGAGGCGACTTCTATGGATATGCTACCGGTACTGACCCGGGTTGGGGTGACTATACCGTAGAAACAGGAGCAAGCATTAATGCGGGAACAGATGGAAATATTCTAATCTATGCGAATGGGGATATCAAGATTTGGGGCGATTTAACTACGACCAGTGCTACGCCTAACAATGGAAGGATCAACCTGATGCCATGGAGTACAGGTGACGGCAGTATTTATATTTACGACGGTGCGGATATTCTCATAAACGGTGCAGGTGGCAATGCGAATGTCTGGTTCGGAGTTATAGGAGGAGATGCGGTCCAGACCATCAACCTTGAAGGCGGAACGGTCACAAATACAGGTGAAGGCGGCATTTATATGTTCGCCGACGAAGGAATAAATTTAAACGGCACGGATATCACTTGTCAGGGAGGCACAAACGGGTTTATAGACTTGCATCCTAATTTTGACTACGATGCAGAACATATCCTTAGCCAGCCTTATCACGGCGATATCACCATGACTGCAGGAACTGTTACTTTGAATTCCGGCTCATGGAACATTTATTTCGGCGGCAGTAATTACCGCTGGGGAGAAGGGATGCAGCTTTTAGGCGGTTCGATCGTCACCCATGGCGGTGGATTCCTGGCCTTTAGCTACGGTGATATTACCCTCGGCGGCACGAATGTGAATGTTAATGGACAAGTTGAGATCTTACCCGGATTTCATGATCCCTGGGGTACTTTATATGATGGTGACATAATCCATACTGCCGGTATCTTACATAGCGATGCCGGGATCTATTTAGGCACTGACCTCTATCCTGTGAATGATATTAACTTAGCAGGTTCCGGAATTTCCGGCCAATGGATCAGGGCCTATGCGGATAATGATATCGATGTTGACGAGGCGCTGGTTGCTTCCGGCGGGATCTTAAGGCTCCAGGCATTGGCAGGGGACATCCGCTTGACCAGTACAGCATCTCTTACTGCTTCAGGCGGTAATGTCGATTTACGCGCAGTAGGCGATGCTTATATTACCGGCATCAGCGTTTCAGGAGGCAATGTTTATGTAGAGGCCAATGAGATCTTTGATGCAGGAGATTTTTATCCGCTGGATATATCTGTAGGCAGTAATAATAGCCTGGATATAGCTTCCAGGATAACGCTTATCAGTTCCAGCACAAATGATTGGCCTGAAAACAGGATGTATCGCGGGGCATATTGGGAGGGCATTGGTACCAGCAGCATGCCCTTGGAGATCTTTTCCGATCCGCCTCCTTTTGTTGTCGATCCGACGAAAGAAACCGAGGAAAGGAAAGAGCAGAAGAAGATAGGCCAGACGATCACCCAATTCAAATGCGCTACTATTAGATTAAGGTAAGCGGCACAAAAAATCTAAAAACGGTTTATTTTAAAACTGAAAAATGCACCTTATTTTTCAGTTTTTTTCTTGCATATTGCAGGGATTGCGTTAATATTATAGTTTGAACGAGGTTAAAAAAGCGAAGCGAACGAAGGAGGCTGGTTTTGACCGAGAAAAATACAAATAAGCTATTTTTAGCAGCTATGTTTATGGCTGCAATCTTATTTTTTTGTTTTTCCGTTAAGGCCGATACGGGCACCGGAAGTTCAAAGGACCTGGATATGGGCCAGGCACGGATACTTAATTATGAGGGCCTGGTTGAAGTTAGCAGGGCCGGCAAGCCGGTTAGCGTACGTAAGGGCACGGCCTTAAACGGAGAAGATGAGGTAATTGTTTACTACGATTCTTTTCTGGAACTATATTTTGGAAACAACCGGGAAAACATTTTCAGGATCGAGGGAGAGAATAGTTTTATCCTCGCGGATATGCTAAAGAGCCTGCCTTACGGGTTTGAAGTAAGGTTTGACCCGAGGACTAAAACCACGCAAACCATTTTTGTTTTTAGCGAAGAAAGCTGGGGCGCGAAATACCTGGAATTATTACAGAAGGGAAGAATACCTTATACTGTCGTATTCGTCAGGGAAGGGGTAGTCGCGACAGAAAACGTGGATATTTTAAATCCTAAAGAAATCCTGGTGAAGCAGGGGCAGATGACCTATGTATTCAAAGATAAAAATCCTTTTGCTGCTATGCCCTGGGAAGAGTACATAGATATGTGCATAGAAGATTGTTGGGGCGAGTGGTAAAAGATATTTTTAAGATTTTTAACCGCAACATAATCCTTATTGCTCTAGCCGTAGGAATAATCACCTGCGTCTTTTCCGGGCTAGGATTCCTCAACCGCTTTGAACTCACTACCTTAGACTACCGCTTCAAATTAAGACACGAGAAAAAAGGCCTTCCCCAGGTTGCCATTATCGAGATCGCCGAAGACAGCATCCAGCAAGTCGGACGCTGGCCCTGGCCGAGAGAATGGCACGCCGAACTGATCAATATCCTTAAAGAACACGGCGTCAAGGTCATCGATATAGATATACTTTTCAGCGAATCGAGCACGGCCAGTGCGGATAACCTGTTTGCTAGGGCCATCAAGAACGCGGGCAATGTATACCTGCCGTTTGTCTTTGAGCAATCAAAAGAAGGCGAGATCATGGTTGAGCCATTGCCTCTTTTGGCGCAAGACATCAAAGGGACCGGCTATATCAATGTTCTGCCCGACGAAGACGGGGTCATACGGCGGGTCGAGCTGATCAAGGAATTTAACGGCAAAAGGTATTATCATATCGGTTTTAAAGTGGTCTGCGATTACCTGGGAGTAAAAGAAAAGGATATCCATCTTTATCCCAAGAAATTCATCGAATTAAAAAATACGAAAATAGGCGATATCAGGATACCCATAGATGAAACAAACCGCATGATCCTGAATTGGCCCGGGAAATGGGATAGGAGTTTTAAACATTTTTCTTTCGTGGACATCATTGTTTCTTCCCAGCAAATGAAGGAGGCGAAAGAGCCGAGGATAGACCTGGCCGAATTTAAAGATAAGATATGTACCATCGGCCTTACTGCGACGGGCCTTACCGATATAAAGCCCATTCCGCTGCAGACCCTGTATCCGGCACTGGGAGTGCACGGCTGTATTATCGACAATGTTTTTCTTAAGGATTTCATCCGTGATACCGGAAGGCCATATACTAATACGGCGAATATCCTTTTTGCTATTATTGTGGCGGCCATATTTTTAGGCGTAAGAAAACCAGCCAGATTTGTTTTTTTCGTTTTTATCCTAGCCGCAGCTTATTTCTTGTTAGCAATATTAGCTTTTAGCTTCGCCGGTTTATGGATAAACATAGTCTATCCGTTGCTTTCCATTGCCCTATCCTATATCAGCGTAACATTATATTCTCAGATAGTATCCGGTATGGAAAGGGCCAGATTGTACCGTTTGGCTACCGTCGATAGCCTCACCGGGCTATTCGTCATTAGGCACTTCAATTTGCTCCTGGAGGCGAGGATACAAGAAGCAAAAGTACACCACCAGATATTATCGCTATTGATGCTGGATATAGACCATTTTAAGGGTTTCAATGATAATTATGGGCACCAGACAGGAGATTTTGTTTTAAGGGAAGTTGCCAAAATATGCAAGGATCTTTCCCGTGGCTTAGACGTTGTAGCTCGGTATGGCGGTGAAGAATTTATCTTCATGCTGCCTAATACGCCGTATGAAGGGGCAAAGATGTTGGCTGAACATATCAGGGAAGCAGTCGAAAAACATGCTTTTCTCGACAGCCATGGCCGGTCTTATCAGGTTACCGTGAGCCTGGGGGTGGCGCAGTTTGACGAAAAGGACACCCCGGATATCTTGATAAAGAAAGCGGATACCGCCCTTTATCTGGCCAAGCGGACCGGCAGGAACAAGGTCTGCGACTGGTGGTCGTGTGCAGAGAGTAAAGAAAAGCCTTGATTTGTCCGGTAAATATTATTAAGATGAACTTGAATAACGCAGGATAAAAGAGGAGGGCGAAACGATGAAAAAGTTTTTTTTAGTTTTGACGGTTTTAACAATTGTTTCCATGTTCTTAGGGGTTGTTTTTGCCGCGGAAATGAGCAGGGAGATGTTCATCTCTACGCTCTATGGTTCAGTTATGATAAAAAAGAGCGGTGCAAAGGATTTTGTCGCAGCGAAAAAAGATATGCCTTTATCCATTAGTGATGAGATAAAAACCGGCAAGGATTCTTACTGCGAAATAGCCTTTGATAAAGAGCTGGCAACGATGGTTTCGATGAAGGAGAATTCCGACCTGATCATCAATAAGGCCAGTATCGATCAGGCGACAAACAAGGAAGATACGCTTCTGGACCTGCAGAAAGGTTCAGTGATGACCAAGGTAAAGAAGCTGACTGCACAAGGTTCTCAATTTAAGATCAAGACCCCTACTTCTATCGTGGGCGTAAGAGGCACGAATTTTGAAGTCAAAGTAGTAGAATAAAAATTTAATGAAAAATATCGTAAAACACAGCGTATTCCTGCTTACGCTAAGCATTTCCTTTTTTGGTTTAGAAGCGGCTTCTTTTGCACAGCCCATACCTTCCGCGGTGAAGACTGGAGCGGTCCAGCAGCAGATAGAATCAGCGCCGGCTTACCGTGGCAGGCCCGCGACGGAACAGGAAGTCCTCTTCCAAATAGAGAAGCCGGAAAAGGAAATTACCCTGCCCGAAGGCATAAAGGCCTTTATCAAAGAAATATCCTTTAGCGGCAATACTGTCGTTTCTACACCGGAATTAAAACGCATAACCGCCAAATATGAAGGCCGCGAATTAAGCTTCAAAGATATGAAAGAAATGACCAAGGCCCTGGAAAACGAATATCATAGCCAGGGCTATTTTCTTGCGTCGGCATATTTACCCGAACAGGACATAAAAGGCGGCGTCTTAAAGGTGGTTATCCTGGAAGGGCGGCTCGGCAAGGTCTTGATAAAGGATTATAAATATTATAATCCCGAATTTATCCGCAAGCATTTTCATCCCGCCAAATACGGGGTAATACATTACGGTCGGTTCATCAAATCGTTGATGCTTTTAAACGAGGGTTCCGACTGCGAGGCGCGTGCGACACTGATCAGAAGCAAGCAGCCAGGCGCTACGGATATCGTCATCAGTATAAAAGATAAATTACCCTTGCATCTTTATTATGCCTTCAACAATTTCGGCTCACGCTATATTTCAGAAGGAAGAAACGACGTAAGTGCCAATTACACCAACCTGGTTGCCGCGGGAGATACTATGGCCCTGCGTACCGTTTTTGGCGATCCCTTTAACAGGCTTAAGTTCGCCAGGGGCGAATACGGCTTTTTTGTCAATAGTTATGGGACGAAACTGAAATTTTCCTACGATTGGCTGGAGTTCGACGCCATCCGGGAACTGAAACCCCTGGGTTCTTCCGGCTTATCCAAGATCTACGGTACGGAATTAGTACATCCAGTGATCCGTAACCGCAATACCAGCATGGATGCGGGAATAGGCTTTGATTATAAATCGGTTTATGACTTTCTGGCTGAAGGCCTGGGTAACTCAGATATCGATCCGGGCGGTAGGATCGTTAGCGACGACGAGCTCAGGGTATTCAAGGCAAAATTCAAGTTCGACCATCTGGATAATTTTTCCGGCAGAAGTTATCTGCTGGGCATGGTATCAGTCGGTGTGCCCGGCATTATGGGCGGTCTTAAAAAGAACGATATCCGCTCGTCCCGTTATTTTGGTAATGGCAAAGGCGCGGGCGGTAATTTTACCAAAATAAATTTAGCCTTTGTTAGGGTCCAGAAGATGCCTTTTTCTTCTTATCTGATCTTTAAGGCCGACGGCCAATATGCTTCGGATGACTTGACTGTCCCCGAGCAGCTGGCCATTGGCGGCGCGGACAGCGTAAGAGGCTACCCTCAGTCAGAGTACCTTGGCGATCAGGGATTTGAGACCAGCCTTGAATTAAGGGTGCCGCCTCCTTTAGTCGGTAATGTGAAAATACCATTTACGAAAAGAAAGATAAAAGATATAGTGCAGATAATAGGTTTTGTGGATTACGCCGGTGTTTATTTCAAGCATTATGATTCTTCGTTCGGAGAGCGGCGCGCGCATCAGTTGCTCGGCGCGGGCACGGGTTTACGCCTTAATTTTCCAGGCGATATCACCGGCAGGATAGACCTCGGTTTTCCTCTGGCCAAGACCAGGCCCACGGATGCAGCAGAGACCCATATTTATTTCGAGATCAGCAAGAAATTCTTATAAAAAGTATAGTAAAATAACAACTTATGCCGATGTGGCTCCCGGCCGAAGGCTGGTCCGCTTGCGGCGGAAATGGAATTAAGTTTTGCCGAGATAGCTCAGCTGGTAGAGCAGGGCTTTCGTAAAGCCAAGGTCGAGAGTTCAAATCTCTCTCTCGGCTTAAATCCTTATTATGGTAAATTTTAACCTTATTTTTAAGAACAGGAACTTTCTTTTTCTCTGGATAGGCCAGATCGTTTCACAGCTCGGTGACCGCATTGACCAAATGGCCCTGATCGCCTTCGTTACCTTGCGTATCCCGGGTTCTGCCCTGGCCGTAGCAAAAATACTTTCTTTCACCATCATTCCGGTATTCCTCATCGGCCCTATCGCCGGCGTATATGTGGACAGATGGGACAGGCGCCGGACAATGTATGTCTGCGATTTCTTAAGGACCGCGCTTGTCTTCGCCATACCTTTTTTCCTTTTCTACAGCGCGCACCTTAGTTTTATCTATATTCTTGTTTTTCTGGCTTTTTGTATCGGGCGGTTTTTCGTTGTAGCCAAATTTTCCATCATCCCCCAGCTGGTCAAAAAAGAAGAATTGCTTTTGGCGAATTCCATGGTAAACGTGACGGGAATGATCGCGGCCATATTGGGGTTCGGGCTGGGAGGAGTGATCGTAGAGTGGGTAGGTGCTAAAAACGGTTTTTATATCGATTCTTTGAGTTTTCTTATTTCCGGAACATTGATCTTCCTGATCAGTACCAACGGCCGGGCAAAGGTGTCTTTCAAGCCTCAGGCCATTAAAGAAGCAACTTTGGTGGGTAAGGAGATGGTCGGCAGGATCGGAAAATCGGTATTCACTGAAATAAAAGAAGGCATAATTTATTTCTTTAAACAGAAAGAGATCCGGTTTATCGCAGGCATACTTTTTCTTCTCTGGTCTGCCTTAGGAAGTGTTTATACTGTCCTGATAGTTTTTGTGCAACAGACCCTGCAATCCACCACAAAGGACCTGGGGCTTTTGATCATGTTTTTGGGTATAGGCCTGTTTGCCGGTTCGTTAATTTACGGTAGGTACGGCACGAAACTTTCTCAGTATAAAGCCATATTTTCTTCCCTGATCCTGGGCGGTGTGATGCTCATTGTTTTTGCCGTGGCCATTAGTTCAAGGCCGGATTTTACTCTTGCCGCAGCATTGGCGTTTTTGTTCGGCATGTCCGTTTCGCCGATCATGGTCGCCTCTAACACGCTGATCCATAATATCAGCAGGGACGAGATGATGGGCAAGACCTTCAGCTCGTTAGAGATGGTCATACATTTGGGATTTTTATTATTTATGTTCATCAGCAGCATAATCAGCGAGCATGTTTCCAAGGTCCTTATTTTGGTGATCGTAGGCGTATTCTTCACTTGCTTAGGTGCGGCTAACCTGGTTTTTTTCAATAAGATCTCCTGGTTGAACCGCGAGAAGGCAAAGATTTTTTAGCAGAGGTGATGGTTCATGAACTTAAAGGAAAAATTCAAGAAGATCAGGCTCTTATTGCTGGACGTAGACGGAGTGCTTACCGACGGTAGGATAATCTATGATAGCCACGGCCGCGATCTGAAATTCTTCGATGTGCACGACGGCATGGGAGTTTACCTTTTAAAGAAAGCAGGTATACTCACGATCCTGATCACTGCTAAGGGCTCTCGCACCATAAAGCCGCGGGCGCTGGATATGCGTGTTGAGGCAGTGCTCCAAGATGTGCCGAGTAAGGCGGCGGTCCTTGAGGGCTTGATGAAAAAATATAAACTCAACAAAAGCAATGTTTGTTTCGTGGGCGACGACCTGGTGGACCTGGGCCTGATGAAGCGCGTGGGCCTGGCTGTAGCCGTAGCTAACGCCTGCCCCGAGATAAAAAAAGTCAGCCACTATATCACCAAAAGATACGGCGGAAGAGGCGCGGTGCGCGAAGTGGCGGAGCTCATCCTTAAGTCGCAAAATAAGTGGCGAATAGTCCTCAAGCCCTACCTATAATAATCATCCTATATATAATGTAGTCTTTTATGGCTCTAGTACGCCCGAACCGCGTACCCGCGCATAATTTTATTGACTTATTATTCTACAATGATACTATATTATGGCTGTGTTCTTTAGTCGCAGGGCCAATCCGGCTACCTTTCTAAATCAATAAAAGGCAAATAAATATGAAGTTTGTACGCATCATAATAATCCTGGCGCTGTTTCTTTCTTACAGCTTCGTTTTGAGGGCCCAGCAGGAGCAGACGGCGGATCAGCAATTTTCTGATTTTAACCTGGTCAGCTACGGAGAAAAGGGCAAGAAGCTCTGGGAGATAGACGGTAAATCTGCAGACATCCTTTCCGACATCGTGAAATTGACCCAGGTAGTGGCCAATGTTTATGGCGCTGAAGAAGACATAAACATCAAGGCGGATAAGGGCGATTTCGACAAGACCAACAACAAGATGCACCTGGAAAAAAACGTGGTCATTACCACCAGTAAGGGCGGCAAGTTAACCACGGATTCCCTGGATTGGGACAGGAAAGAAGAACTTATTTCTACCAAAGCACCGGTCGCCCTGGAACGCGACAATATGGTGGTTAACGGCCAGGGGGCCCAGGCACGGCCGAATCTTAAAAAATTCAACCTAGAAAAAGACGTGAAGGTCCAGATCGAGCCGGAAAAGGGGAAGCCGGCGGATAAAGCGGCGATCCAGAATAAGATCGATATCGCCTGCGAAGGGCCGCTAGAAGTGGATTATGAAAAGAACCTGGCTACCTTTAAGAATAGCGTTTCGGTGAATGATGGTACAATGCAGCTTTATAGCGATATGATGGATGTTTATTTTACTACTGTTAAAAATAAAAAGCCGGCTAAGTCGGGAGCCGAAGGCATGGGCGGTAATATCGTCAAGATCATTGCCAAAGGCAATGTCAAGATCGTAAAAGGCGAGAATACATCTTACAGCGAAGAGGCGACTTATTTCGCCGAGGATAAAAAAATTGTCCTTACCGGAAAACCCAGGCTGGAAATTTATTCTACAGAGGGAATGAATGCATCTCCTTGAAACCAAAAGCCTCTCTAAATCTTATAATGGCAGGGAAGTGGTCAGGGGCGTAGACTTAGTGGTCAAGCGCGGTGAGATCACCGGCCTGCTTGGCCCTAACGGCGCGGGTAAGACGACTACCTTTTATATGATCGTAGGCGTAGTACGGCCGGATAAGGGAAAAATTATTTTTGATAATCAGGATATCACACAGCTACCCATACATGAGCGGGCGCATTTCGGCATGGGCTATCTTTCGCAAGAGCCGTCGATCTTTAGAAAACTTACCGTGGAAGAGAACATCAATGCGATTTTAGAAACACTGCCGCTATCCCGCGCGGACAGAAAAAGGAAGCTGGAAAAATTATTGAATGAACTGAATATTGCGCACCTGGCGAAGAACAGGGCGTATACGTTATCGGGCGGGGAGGCCAGAAGGCTGGAGATTACCCGTGCGCTGGCGACGGATCCGTCATTTATACTTCTCGATGAACCTTTTTCCGGCATCGATCCCATCGTGGTGAGCGAGGCGCAGGAGATCATCAAGACGCTCAGGAACAAAGGCCTGGGTATACTTTTGACGGACCATAACGTCAGGGAAACGTTGTCTATTACCGACCGGGCCTACCTGATAGCAGAAGGAAGGATCTTGATACACGGAACAGCCAGTGAATTGATCAATAATCCCAAGGCGCGCGAGATCTATTTGGGCGAGAAGTTCAGTATGTAAGTTCGCAGACGCGACAACTGTTAGAAATTACAGGAGCTATGACTTACGGAGCGAAGCGACGTAAGCCGCCTGCTCATTAAAAGGAGAATCAGTGAAAACATCGGTTAAAAAAATTGACGCGAACAAAAGAGAACTGAGTATTGAAGTAAGCGGTGAAATAGTCACAAAAAAATTCGATGAGGTTTACGCGAAATTGGCCGACGAAGTCAAGGTTGACGGCTTCAGGCCCGGCAAGGCCCCACGTAATGTCTTAGAAAAGTACCACGCATCCCTCGCTAACGAAAGGGTACTTAATGAATTGATACCTATTGTCTGCGACGACGCCTTGAAGAACGAAAAATTGGATGCCGTAGAATTATCACAGATAAAAGATGTGGAATTAAAGCCCGACTTTTTATCTTTTAAAGCAACCCTGGAGATCAAGCCGCCTATACCGTTAAAGGATTACAAGGGTATTAAATTGGATTACGAAAAAATAACGGTAACTGATGAGGATATAAACAAGGCTAAAGAAGGGATAAAAGAGGCACGTAAAGTAAAGGAAATAGACGATGTCCTCGCCAAGAGCCTGGGCTATGTGAATGTCCAGGAACTGGAAACATACTTAAAAAACAACCTCTATGTGCAAAAAGAAAATCATCAGCATAATCAGCTGGAAACTCAGATCATCGAAAAATTACTTAAGGACGTTGAATTTACAGCGCCTAAATCCATGGTCGACCGCCAATTAAAAGACATGCTGCAGCAGACCAAGATAGACCTTTCTATGCGCGGAGTTCCCAAGGAACAGATAGAAGCGGAAGAGGAAAATATCACTAAAAGGCTCACTCCGGAAGCCGAGAAGCAGGTTAAGATCTATCTGATCCTCGAAGAGATAGCCAAAAAAGAGAACATCAGTATCGATAATACGATGCCGCGCAAGGTAATGGAACTTCTATTTAATCAGGCAAATTGGTCCCAGAAATCTTAAAACCAAATCTAAAGCGGAGGCAGAGATGGATATAAAAATGCAGACACTGGTTCCCATGGTCATTGAGCAGAACCCTCGCGGTTATGAAAGGGCCTATGACATTTATTCCCGGCTGCTCAAGGATAGGATAATCTTTATCGGCACAGCCATAGACGACCTGGTCGCCAATTTAGTCATCGCCCAGATGCTTTTTTTACAGATGGAAGATGCTTCCAAAGAAATAAATATTTATATCAATTCACCCGGTGGTTCGGTTACCAGCGGCCTGGCGATCTATGACACGATGCAATTTGTCAAATGCGACGTGGCGACCTATTGCGTAGGACAGGCCGCCAGCATGGGAGCGTTGCTGCTCTGCGCCGGGACAAAAGGAAAACGTTTCACGCTTCCTAATTCCCGCATCATGATCCATCAGCCCTGGGGAGGCATGCAGGGGACAGCCGAAGATATTTCCCGCCATGCCAAAGAGATCCTACAGTTGAGGGATAGAATAAACGAAATACTGGCGCATCACACCAAGCAGTCGCTAGAAAAGATCCAAAAAGACACTGACCGCGATTATTTCATGTCGGCTACTGAAGCAAAGACTTACGGCATAATTGACGAAGTGGTTGTTGGAAAAAATAAATGAGGCCCAAACTTACACAGCCTAAGCGAACGTAATAAAAGCCACATATTTATTAAAGAAAGGAACCTGATCATGAAAAAGAATTATCTTTTGACTCCCGGCCCGACACCCTTACCTCCGGAAGTTTGCGAGGCATTGGCGCGGCCGATTATCCATCACCGTACCCCGCAGTTCCAGGCGATACTTAAAGAGGTAGGAGAGGGGCTGCAATATATTTTTCAGACCAAAAACGATGTTTTTATCCTTACTTCGTCGGGAACAGGCGCCATGGAAGCGGCGGTGGTGAATCTTTTATCTAGTGGTGATACGGCGATCACGGTCGAGGGTGGTAAATTTGGCGAAAGATGGACGGAATTATGCAAGGCCTACGGTATCAACGCAAAGGTGCTCAAGGTAGAATGGGGGAAAGCGGTCGATCCCAAGGAAATAGAAAAACTTCTAAAACAGGACCCAACGATCAAAGCGGTATTTGTTACGGCTTGCGAGACTTCTACAGGCGTGGATAACAATATCAAGGCGATCGCTGAGGTCATCAAGCCCACGAAAGCAGTTTTGGTAGTGGATGCTATCAGTGCGCTTGCCTCCGTAGATCTAAAAACCGATGAATGGGGCCTGGATATGGTAGTCTCCGGTTCACAGAAAGGTATGATGCTGCCTCCGGGTTTAGGGTTTATCAGCATCAGTGAAAAGGCCTATAAACTGATCGAGGTTTCCAGGTCGCCGCGTTATTATCTTGATCTAAGATTGGCTAAAAAAGCGTGGGCCAAGACAGATACGCCTTTTACTCCGGCGATATCCGTGATCATCGCTTTAAAGGCGGCATTGGATATCATAAAGCAACAGGGCCTGGAAAATATTTTCGCCCGGCATAAAAAAATGGCCGATGCCACACGCAAAGCGATGCTTGCTTTAGGGCTTGAGTTATTTGCACCGAGTGCAGCTTCCGAAGGGGTTACTGCAGTAAAGGTCCCGCAGGGCATTGACGGAGAAAAATTGGTCAAGACCATGCGTGATACCCACGGTGTAACCATTGCCGGAGGGCAGGCCGAATTAAAAGGCAAAGTTTTTCGCATTGCGCATATGGGTTATATCAATGAGTTTGACATCATCCTCGGCATCTCGTGCCTGGAAAAAGTCCTATATCAGATGGGACATAAGTTTGAGTTAGGAAAAGGTATTAAGGCAGCGGAAGAAGTGTTTTTGAAATAAGGAGTATTATATGAAGATATTGGTCAGCGACTCTTTATCCGAAGAGGGTTTGAAAATATTAAAAGAGGTCAAGGAATTCAAGGTAGATGTGAATACCGGCCTTAAGCCCGAACAGCTGAAGGAAGTCATCAAAGACTACGACGCTCTTTTAGTGAGGAGTGCCACGAAGGTCACCAAGGATATTATTGCTGCAGCCAAGAACTTAAAGGTCATCGGCCGTGCTGGTGTAGGCTTGGATAATGTGGACTTGGAGGCAGCTACACAAAAGGGCATTATCGTGATGAATACGCCCGGTGGAAATACCATTTCTACCGCGGAACATGCCATGAGCCTGCTTTTAAGCATGTCGCGCAATATCCCCCAGGCCAGCGCCTCTTTAAAAAAAGGCGAATGGCAACGTAATAAATTTATGGGGGTTGAGCTTTATCAGAAGACCCTCGGGATCGTCGGCTTAGGCAGGATAGGACGGGAAGTGGCCAAGCGTGCAATCGCTTTTGGGATGAAGGTTTTGGCATTCGACCCGTTCCTTTCCAAAGAAGTTGCCGCCAGCCTTAAAGTAGAAGTGGTTGAGCTGGAAACGTTATTTAAGAAGAGCGATTTTATCACCGTGCATGTTCCCGGCGGGGCCGAGACAAAACATTTGATCTCCGATAAAGAATTTGCTTTGATGAAAAACGGGGTAAAGGTAATTAACTGCGCGCGCGGCGGGATCATTGATGAGGCTGCGTTAGCAAAGGCAGTAAAATCCGGAAAGGTAAGCGCTGCAGCGCTTGATGTTTTCGAAAAAGAGCCGCCGCCGCCGGACCTGGAATTATTTAGCCTGGACAAGGTGATCGTTACCCCGCACCTGGGTGCTTCTACGGAAGAAGCGCAGGTCAATGTTGCGGTAGAGGTCGCCGAGGTAGTGCGTGATGCGCTTTTAGGCAGAGGCATCCGTAATGCCGCTAATTATCCGTCGGTAGAAGCAGAAACATACCGCATACTGAAGCCGTACATCGAGTTGGCTGAGAAAATGGGCGAGTTCGCCTGCCAGCTGATCGAGGGCCGCCTTCAGGAAGTAAAAATAATTTATAGCGGGGACATTATTCAGCAGGATATCGCGCCCATTGCCATGGCCCTGGTCAAGGGTCTGCTTACTCCGATATTACGGGACAGCGTCAATTACATCAACGCTATTACCCTGGCAAAAGAGCGGGGTATCAAATTAGAAGAAGTGCGCCTTGCCCAGGAAGAGGAGTTCGTTAATCTCATTACCCTGGATATCAAAACCGATAAGGGTGGTTATTCTGTGAGTGGCACTCTCTCCAGCAACAAAAAGCCGCGTATCGTCAAAATAGAGGGCTATTATGTAGAGACCGCGCCCGCCGGATCGATGCTGGTGACATACAATTTAGATAAGCCCGGTATAATCGGTAACTTAGGCGCGCTTTTAGGTAAATATAACATCAACATTGCTGCGATGACCTTCGGCCGGGAAAAACAGGGCGGGAAAGCTATTACTGTATTAAACGTGGATAGCCCGATCAGCGAAGAGATCCTAGAAAAAATAAAGAAATTAGAAAATATCCTTTCGGTCAAAGTAATAAAGTTATAGGCAGGAAGCGGATAGTTTTACCATAGATGAGAGTTTGCAAGTATTTATTTTTTGTATTCGTGTTGTTGGTGCCGGGCCTTTCTTTTGCGGCTGGTAAAGCGGTAATAAATCCGGCGCTCTTTGATATCGGTAGGATAGAAGAAGGCAGGCTCTATCAATATAAGATGAGCGTAGCCAACGACGGAGATTCCGATCTGATCGTCAGCGCTCCGTATGTAAGCTGCGGTTGCCTTAGAATAATTTCGCCCAAGCAGAAATCTGTTATTCCTCCCGGCGGAAAGCTGGATATTGAATTTAGTTTTAACAGCGCCGGTTACCACGGTGAGGTGGTCAATTCCATTTATTTCAATACCAATGACCCGCAGTTTTCTTCGGTGAGCATTAAGGTGAAGGCCGATGTCTTGGCCCGCCAGGAATCTTTTGTGGATAGGTTCAAACAGTTCGGGCCTCTGACTATCCTGAGCGCTAGTCTCGCAGATAGCATAAACCCTTGCGCGTTCACGGTGATCGTATTTTTTATTTCTTTCCTCAGTTTTTCCGGCTACGATAAGCAGGCAATGATCGCCGTCGGATGTACTTTTATCCTGGCTGTTTTTATCAGTTATTTCTTGATCGGGCTGGGGATATTCCATTTTTTAAAACAGCTGGCCATATTCCAGGTCTTGGCAAAGGTAGTTTATCTGATCACGGCATTGCTGGCTCTGGGCCTGGGGCTTTACAGTGCTTACGATGCCTGGATATACCACAGGACAAAAGATGCAGAAAAGGTGGTCCTAAAACTGCCGGGCGCGATAAAATCGAGGATCCAGGGAGTGATCAGGGATAAGGTCGACATCCGGCTAGATAAAAAGGAAAGGCGGCGCCATCTTTGGGCGTTATTGGTAAGCGCGTTATCATGCGGTTTTATCGTCTCCATATTGGAATTTGTCTGTACGGGCCAGCTTTATCTACCGACGATAGTATATATCCTGGGAGTCCCGGCGCTAAGGCTAAAAGCGCTGCTTTATCTTTTTCTGTACAACATTGTATTTATTCTACCGTTATTGGTCATACTTTATTTGGGTGTTTTAGGCATGACATCGCAGCAATTTTCCGCATTTTTCCGTAAGCGCCTGGCGCTGGTAAAATTATTGACTGCGGTATTATTTTTTGCCTTGGGAGCATCTTTATTGATTTTTGTGAAGAAGTAGGAGGGGAAAAGTGAAGAAAACAATTTTATTCCTTTTGATTTCGCTATTTTGTTTAAGCACGGCTTATGCCGAGAATATTACCGTTATTTTTACCGGTGAGACCAGGAGTGCTTTATACCCCTGCCATTGCCCGGTACAGCCGGACGGAGGCATAGCGCGCAGGGCCACCAAGGTCAAAGAATTAAGAAAGGCAGACTCCAATATATTATTGCTTGATTCCGGCAACCTTTTTGCCGGCGGGCCGCTGGATTATTCGCAGCAGAACACTGATCTGGATAAAAAACGCACCCTGGTGAATTTATCTGCCGTGGCCATGATGCAATACGACGCCGTAGCCGTAGGGGTAGACGAATTTAATTTCGGTAAAGACTTTTTAGAAGGGCAGATCGAGAAATCAGGCATTCCTTTTGTGTCCTGTAATATAAAGTTGGCGAAGATTCAGCCCTATGTTATGAAGGATATCGGCGGGCTGAAAGTTGCTATCGTCGGAGTAACTGCCATGCAGGCCAAGGAACGTTCTCCGGAACTGGAAATAAGCGAACCACGCCAGGCGTTAAAAGCAGTGTTGCCCGAGATCAAGAGTAAGGGCGCAGACATCATAATTCTGCTTACCAATTTCTTTTTCGGAGAAGAAGAAACCCTGGTAAAGGAATTCCCCGAGATAAATGTTTTGATCGGACCGGGAAGCAATGAAAAAGTTATTGACCATGTAGGTAAGACCATAGTGCTTCGGCCCGTCAGGGACGGCCGCAGGCTCGGTAAACTGGTTCTGGGTATCAATGATAAGGTCGTCAGCGACGAGAAGACGGATGAGATGCGCTTATCTAAAGAGGTCAAGGACGATCCGCAGGTTTCGAGCATTTTGCCGAAGTGTTTTTCAAACCGCGACTGCGTCAGCGAGCCCGGCTCTATCGGGCAATGTAAGAATGCCGCGGAAGCGACGGCAGAATGCGTATTTATCCGCACCCCCAGGGTATCGGTTACGGTGATCAGGCCCAAAAATTGCATTACCTGTAATATAGACGGCCAGCTGGAGTTCTTACAGTCTCAGCTGGGGAACTTGGAAACCAGTTACGTAGATTATGAATCCGCTAAGGGAAAGCAGTTGGTAAAGGATATGAACGCAACATTCCTGCCCTTATTTCTCTTGAACAAGGACATAGATAAGGAAAATAATTTTTCCGCTATCAAGGACAAGGTAACCCAGAAGGGGCAATACTATTTGATCAATCCGGATGCCATCGGCGTGTCTTATTTTATCGAAAGAAAGAAGGTCGCCGGTGCATTTGATATATTCATCAGCCTTTTTGATAAAAATACGGCGGAATTATTGGAATCGACAAAAGCCTATAAGCCGAATATCCATTTTCTCGTCGTCGAAGACGCACAGAATAAAACCTTTTCCTGCCCGAACGGGACACCGGAACTAGAGGAGGACTTAAGGGCGATCTGCGTAATCGAAAATTATCCGCAGAAAGCGACGGATTACCTTATCTGCCGGGCCAAAAACATCGAGAGTTCATGGTGGGATGATTGCGCCGTGGGCATGGATATAAATAAAATAAAGGCCTGCGCCAAAACCAAAACGGCGGAAGAACTTTTGAGGCGTAACATCAGTTTGAACAAAGAGCTGCAGATAAAAAATGGCCCGACTTATTTATTGGGCAATAATGAGATCTTCAGTTCCAAACTTAATCCTAAGCCGCAAGAATGGAAAAAAATAATGGACGCGAATAAATAGAGGTGAAGATATGAAAGTAAAACCGAAGATCTATCTGATAGACGTTACCAACCGCGACGGGGTGCAGACTTCCAGGATATGCCTTTCGAAGTTGGAAAAGACGATGATCAACCTTTATCTTAACGAGATGGGCATATTCCAGTCGGAGTTTGGTTTTCCGGTTACCCGCCACGAAAAGGAATATCTGAATGCGAACTTGGAGCTGGTCGAAAAAGGCGCTCTTTCACCGATCAGGCTGGAAGGCTGGATACGCGCGACGAGAGAAGACGTGAGGACTACCTTTAAGGCTGTGCCTAAGATCAAGCACCTGAACTTATCTATTTCTACTTCCGACCAGATGATCATCCATAAGTTCAAGGGTAAGCTCGACCACAGTTCAGTAATCAAGGAAATGAGCGAGGCGGTAAGAGAGGCGTTAGATAAGGGTGCTAAGGGCATCGGCGTCAATGCCGAAGACGCTTCGCGCACGCGCATGGAATATTTGATCGAATTTGCCACTGCGGCCAAAAGCGCCGGAGCGGAAAGGATAAGATATTGCGATACGCTGGGCTGCGATACTCCCTTTACCATTTATGAAAGGATAAAGTTGCTGGCAGAGGCAGTAGGGATGCCTATCGAGATACACTGCCATAACGACCTGGGCCTGGTAGTGGCCAATTCCATTTCCGGTGCCAAGGCGGCGAATGACGCGGGAGTCGATGCCTATATAAACACTTGTGTCAATGGCATGGGCGAGCGGGCGGGCAATGCGGATCTGGTTTCCGTTATCTTGGCGATAAAATACGGCAACGGTATGCAGGAATATCAGCTTGATGAGCGGGTTAATTTAAAGATGAGCTGGAAAATCTCTAAATACGCCTCTTATGCGTTCGGCGTGCCTATTCCTATAAATCAGCCCGGTGTGGGCGCCAATGCTTTTGCCCACGAATCGGGTATCCACGCCGACGGAGCATTAAAAGACAGGCGTAATTACGAGCTTTATGATTATGAAGGGTTGGGAAGGGGTGAGCCGGAGATCATCGAAACCGGAAGAAAGATTACCGCCGGAGAGTACTCCGGGATAAAAGGTTTCAGGAATGTCTACGAGCGCCTGGAAATCCCTTTTAAGGATGATGCCGAGGCGACGAAGATCCTGGAGCTGGTGCGTTATGCCAATGTGCATAATCAGAAACCGCTGGTCGACGATGAATTGAAATTCATCGCCACGCATCCGGATATCGCACAAAAAATATTCACCATGATGCCATGAATATCGTAATAGTAGGTGCACAATGGGGTGATGAAGGCAAGGGAAAGGCCATAGATGTCTTTTCCGGCGATAGCGATTATATCGTGCGCTACCAAGGCGGCAGCAACGCCGGTCATACGGTAGTGGTCGGCGACCAGGAATATATTTTTCACCTTATTCCTTCAGGAATATTACGCAGAGGAAAGATCTGCGTTATCGGTAATGGCGTCGTGGTTGACCCCGAAACGCTGATCAAAGAGATAAGGGACCTGAATTCTCGCCGCGTCGATATCGATGAGCGCCTGAAGATATCAGAGCTCTGCCACGTAATCATGCCGTACCACCGCATTTTGGATAAATTGCGCGAATCAAGGCGTTTTAACAAGATCGGCACTACCGGCCGCGGGATCGGCCCATGTTATGCGGATAAAATAAATCGCTGCGGTATCAGGATGGTCGATATCCTCAACCCCCGCGTATTAAAAGAGAAATTAAAAGATAACCTGAAAGAAAAAAATGAGATCTTCAAAAAGGTGTACCGCCATCCGGGTTTTTCATTTACCGAATTATACGCGCAGTACCTTGGTTACGCTAAGTCGCTTAAAAAATATATTTCCGACACTACACTTTTGGTAAATAAAGCGGTAAAAGAGAAGAAACCCATTCTTTTTGAAGGGGCGCAGGGTACTTTTCTGGATATCGATTTCGGTACGTATCCTTATGTTACTTCTTCTTCGGCTATTGCCGCAGGTGCATGCATAGGTACGGGTGTTTTTCCGGGCGTGGTAGATAAGGTTATTGGCGTGGCCAAGGCCTATACGACCCGCGTCGGGGAAGGGCCGTTCCCTACGGAATTCGAGTCTTCGTTCCAGACCGTTATCCGCAATAAAGGAAAAGAATTCGGCGCAACTACTGGAAGGCCCCGGCGCTGCGGCTGGTTTGACAGCCTGATGGTAAAACATGCCTGTATGATCAACGGCATAACAGAAATGGCGATTATGAAGCTGGATGTGCTGGATGGGCTTGACAAGATCAAGGTCTGCACCGCCTACAAATATAAAGGAAAAATATTTAAAGAGTACCCTTATGATATAGAGGTCCTGGAAAATGCCAAACCGGTTTACAAAGACTTTTCCGGCTGGAATGAAACTACCACTAAAACAAAGAGTTACGATAAACTTCCTGCCGCAGCAAGGGTTTATATCGAGTGGCTGCAGGATACCCTTAACGTCAAGGTCTGCCTGGTTTCCATCGGCTCACACAGGGACGAAACTCTTTTTCTTTGACGCTCAATAAAGATACCTGCCTTTTTTACGCAACCCCAAATATTCATAACTAGTTAAGGATTTTTCTTGACTTAAAATTCTTAATATGTTATAGTTAAAAACACGTCAGATTTGATACATTCGTTCTGCTCCAGTATTAGTCCTGAGCGAAGAATCTTTTAGATCGTGCCGTTTCCCTGATCCCAGAAATGCGGGTTTAATTATGGAGGCTGATAATGAAAACAGTAAAATTTATTTTAGTGGCTTTTTTGGCCTTGAGCTTGGCCGGATGTACCATAATTTTCCAGAAAGGCAGACGCTCTGATATAGAGAAGATTGATGAGCTTTCCAAGCAGCTTCAGGAGCTAGAAAATGCCAAAACTCTGCTTGAAGAAAGACTAAAGCAAGAGATAGGCAATAAAGATGTAAGGCTGGAAATGATGGAAAAGGGCCTGGTTATTACTTTTGTGGCCGATGTTTTGTTTGATTCGGGAAAGGCCAAGATCAGGACCGAAGCAGACCCTACCTTGGATAAAGTGGCCAAGGTTTTAAAAGAGAACGTTGCCCAATTCAATATCGGCATAGAAGGCCATACCGACAATGTCCCGATAAAATATTCAGGCTGGAAATCCAACTGGGAATTATCCACTGCCCGGGCCTTAAGTGTATTGCATTATCTGGTCGACGAGCAAGGTATTGCGCCGGAGAGGATCTCGGCCATTGGTTACGGAGAATATAAGCCGGTTGCTGCAAACGATACCGAAGAAGGCAGGCGTTTGAACAGGCGCGTAGAGATAGTGATATTACCTTCGATCACAAAGCAAAAAGAGGCACCCGCGTTAAAAGAACCAACAGAAAATTTAAAATAAATAATATCTATGGAAGATTTTAATAAGAACCAATTTATTCTGATATTAGTAATATCAAATCTGATATTTGTTATCGCGACCCTTAGCCTGGGCAGGCAGGTGTATAAAAATAAGCAGGCATTGCGTAGCGAAATGAATTTGCGTTTCGATTTGGAAGCAAAAGAGGCGGAATTCAATAAGCTATTAGCTAAGGCCCAGGAGAACACCAAGGCCGTGCAGCGCGCGCTGGAAGAAGAGAAGGCTACGCATCAGGAAACTAAGAAGATACTTAATGAAACGAGGGACGAACTGGAAAAGACCACTAAGCTAAAAGATACGCTTGAAGAAGATTTAAAAGAAGCACTGGTAAAAAATAAGAAGCAGAAGAATTTCTAAAAACCGGTAAGGATAATGCGATAGGCCAGACGCAGAAACGATGTTTTTACGAAAAGGGGAGAGTATCCCCTTTTTTGTTCTGCATGTTCTTAAGGGAGGTGGCGTATGGGATTATTAGATAAAATAAAAAATAAAATAAAAACTCCTAAAAAAACCTCGCGTCAGTCGAGAGTTGTAAAATCTAAAAAACGTATTACAAGGCAAAAACTGCGCGTAGAACCCAAAAGGCAGGATGCTGCTATTGCCGTCGAAGAGGCAAAGTTCTACACCGGACCGCAGATGCAACCTGCTGCCAGGCCCCCTGTTGTTTCTTCCTGGGAATTGCCCTCTGGTTACGGTATGGATGAAATCGTCATTCAGGTGCGTGACCCCTGGTGGCTACATGCATATTGGGAAGTGACTCCTTCGACATTGGGTAGGCTAAGGAATGAATTAGGAGATGCTTTCCACAATGCTAAGAGGACGCTACGCGTATACGACGTAAGCTTTATTATTTTTGACGGCACGAATGCCAACCGTTTTTTCGACATAGAAGTCGTGCATGACGTAAATAACTGGTATATCGATACCCAGGCACCAGGCAGGTCATGGTGCGTGGATTTTGGGTTTAAATTATCCGACGGCAGGTTTATCACCGTGGCGCGCTCTAACGTGGTCACTACTCCTTTGGACGGGCCGTCTTGGCAGACGGACGAAGAATGGATGATCCCCGATGATCTTTTCGCCAGGCTCTACGGCATGGGAGTGGGTACGGGCAGCTCTCCGGTAGGTATAAAAAAACTTTGGCAGGAAAGGTTAAAGCGCGAATTCGCCTCGGGTGGCGTATCTTCGCCCGGTTTTAGCCCGGTGAAAAAAGCACAGAAACGTGGTTTTTGGCTGGTGGTCAATACGGAACTGATAGTTTACGGCGCCACGGAACCGGATGCACAATTAAGTGTCCAGGGTAAACCCATTCAATTGCGTAGCGACGGGACATTTTCTTTGCGTTTTACCCTACCTGACGGGAAACAGGTTATCCCGGTAGAGGCGGTCTCCGGCGACAAGGTAGAGAAAAGAACGATCACGCCCATCGTAAGTAAGGAAACAAAATAAGTAAGTCCCGACGTTACGTTGGGACGAACTTATCCCGCCTTTTTGGCGGTTTGATAAACAATTGGCCTGCCCAAAAGGCGGGATTAAATTCGCGCAAATAATCCCGAAGTTTCGGGATTATGCGCTCATTAAAAATGGAAAAAGGATATTTGTGTATAGTTTTGCACAGCCACTTGCCGTTTGTCAGGCATCCTGAACACGAAGATTTCTTAGAAGAAGACTGGTTGTATGAGGCAATTACCGAAACGTATATCCCGCTGATCAACGTTTTCGAAAGATTGTGCGCGGAAAATGTAGATTTCCGCATCACCATGTCCCTTACGCCTACCCTGATCTCTATGCTGCAGGATCAGCTTCTTCAGGGCCGCTACCTGAGCCATATAAATAAGCTTATCGAATTGGCGCATAAAGAAGTGGATAGGACGCGCTGGCAGCCGGAATTTAACAGCCTGGCGCATATGTATCTGAATAATTTTTATCAGGCCAGGAACACCTTTGAAAAATATAACCGCGATCTGACCAGGGCCTTTAAGAGTTTTCAAGACCAGGGGAAACTGGAGATCATTACCTGCGGGGCGACACACGGTTATTTTCCTTTAATGGATGCGGCCAAGAGTTCAGTCAAGGCCCAGGTAAGGACCGCGGCCAACCATTATGAAAAGACATTTGGCAGGAGGCCGCGCGGTATCTGGCTGCCGGAGTGCGGGTATAATCCCGGCGACGACGAAATATTGAAAGAAACAGGCATAAAATATTTCTTTACCGATGCGCACGGCGTCCTGCATGGCGTTCCCCGCCCGAAATACGGAGTTTTTGCACCGGTCTATTGTAAATCCGGCGTGGCATGCTTTGGCAGGGACCTGGAATCATCAAAACAGGTCTGGTCATCGATAGAAGGATATCCGGGCGACTATTGTTACCGGGAATTTTACCGCGATATCGGCTTTGACCTGGACTACGAATATATAAAGCCGTATATCCACCCCGACGGCATAAGGATAAGCACCGGCATCAAATATTATCGTATTACCGGCACGACCAATGAAAAACATCCTTATGTGCCCGAGATGGCCAGGAACAAGGCCGCGGACCACGCGGGAAACTTTATGTTCAACCGCCATCGCCAGGTTGAATTTTTATACGATGCCCTCGGGAAAAAACCTTTGATCATTTCTCCGTATGACGCGGAATTATACGGCCATTGGTGGTATGAAGGAGTTATGTGGCTGGATATACTGATCAGGAAGCTGGCTTTTGACCAGGATATGATCCGCATGATCACTCCTTCGGAGTACCTGGAACAAAATCCGCGCAATCAGGTGATTACGCCTTCGATGTCAAGCTGGGGGTGGAAAGGTTACAGTGAAGTTTGGCTGCAAGGTTCTAACGACTGGATATACCGCCACCTTCATCATGCGTCCGCTCAAATGACGGAATTGGTGAAACTATTCCCGGATGTACAAAACGGAACGCTCAGGAGAGCGCTGGACCAGGCATTACGAGAGCTGCTTTTGGCCCAGAGTTCTGATTGGGCGTTTATTATTGCCACCGGCACGCACGTCAGTTACGCGATACAACGCACAAAGGAACACATCTTAAGGTTCCAGCGTTTGTATTCGGATATAAAATCCTTTTCTATAGACGAAGGTTGGCTCGCCGACATAGAATATAAAGACAATATATTCCCGGACATAGATTACAGGGTGCATCAATAACGAAAGACTTAAAACGCAAGGCGTGGTCCTTCGGTAAATTCAGGGCCGCATTTTGAGTTTTTAGTTTTACACTTTACGCTTATATGGTGGATACGACTAATATGCCTAGGCATGTGGCGATAATTATGGATGGCAACGGACGCTGGGCCAAAAAACGCGGCCTGCCCAGGATCGCCGGCCACCGCGAGGGCATTAAGCGGGCGCAGGAAACCATTAAGACCGCATCCCGGATGGGTATTAAGGTGCTGACCCTTTTTGCGTTTTCTTCGGAGAATTGGCAGCGCCCGAAGAGAGAAATAGATATGTTGATGAACTCCCTGGACAATTTTTTGAAAAATAACATCAAGGAGTTGATGAAAGGCAATATCCGCCTGAAGGTTATCGGCAGAGACGAGCCTTTGCCAGTTAAATTGCTGAATAGGCTCAGGCAAAGCGTCGAAGAAACAAAGGCCAATACCGGTTTGACATTGTGCCTGGCCCTTAATTATGGTTCCCGGCAGGAAATAATTGATGCTGTAAAAAAAATCATGGCCAGCGGAATAGATCCTAAGGATTTAGACGAAAATAGTTTTCCCCGTTTTTTATATACTGATGGGTTGCCTGATCCGGATCTGTTGATCCGTACCAGCGGAGAGCAGCGCATCAGCAATTTTCTCCTTTGGCAGATTTCTTATGCGGAATTATATTTTGCAAGAAAGAATTGGCCGGAGTTCAGGGAAGAAGAATTTAAAAAAGCGATTTTAGAATATCAAAAAAGAGAGAGGCGCTTTGGCGCTTTAGCCTAAAGAAAGATGAATAAAATAGCCAAAAGAGTTGTGAGCGCGACTTTAGTGAGCCTAGGTGTGGCGGCGGCATTAATGAACTATTGGGCCAGCGGCATCGTAGTTATCGTTTTGAGCGTATTGGGCCTGCAGGAATATTTCAAGATGGTGGAAAAGAAGGGTGTGCAGATATATAAATGGTTCGGTACAGTGATCGGCATTGCCATACCGGTGTCGACTTTATTTAAATTCGAACTTACCAAGAATTGGGAACTTCTTTTTATAGTTATTGCTCTCGTCGCCCTGATTGTACTGCAGTTTGCCCGCCGGCAGAATCACGGTTCGGTCATCGATATAGCCGTGACCATGTTCGGCATATTATATATAACCTGGTTCTTTAGTTTTATCATCAAGATAATGATCCTCCCGCAAGGCATGGGCCTGTTGGCTGCACTTTTATTGATGACCAAGATGGGCGATATCGGCGCGTATGTTGTGGGCAGCAAATTCGGTAAGACCCCTTTGATACCGCGTATTTCGCCGAATAAAACCGTTGAGGGTGCTTTTGGCGGTCTCTTTTTCAGCGTATGCGGCGCTTTGCTCAGCTGGAAATTCCTTAATTTTTCTTTGCTGCATCTGGTACTTCTGGGGGCATTTATCGGTTTGATCGGCCAATTGGGCGACCTCTCAGAGTCACTCTTTAAACGCGACTGCGAAGTAAAAGATTCATCCGGGCTTTTCCCGGGAATGGGCGGAGTCCTGGATATTATCGACAGCCTTTTATTTACTGCTCCGGTATTTTACATATACATGGTGGTTAAAATTTTATGAAAAGAATAGCTATCTTGGGCTCTACTGGTTCGATCGGCAGGAATACTTTGGAAGTGCTCAAGAACTTTCCTGGAGAGTTTTCCCTGGTCGGCCTGTCCGCATATTCCGATACCGGAACGCTTATTCAGCAAATAGAGCGTTTTCATCCTAAGGTTGTTTCTGTTGTGGATAAAGAGGGAGCCCGGACA
This sequence comes from Candidatus Omnitrophota bacterium, assembly GCA_028717645.1. Taxonomy (GTDB): domain Bacteria; phylum Omnitrophota; class Gorgyraeia; order Gygaellales; family JAMWDD01; genus JAQUNK01. Next base: position 3,600 of record JAQUNK010000010.1, on the reverse strand, counting down.
ATAGAAAAAAAATTCGGCAGAAAAATAAAGGTATTGGCAGGGACCGGCGGATTGAATGCGCTGGCCCAGAACGAGGACATAGATCTAATAGTTATGGCTATCAGTGGAGCCGCAGCGTTATTGCCATTAATAAGGGCGGTTGAAAAAGGCAAAGACATTGCCCTGGCGAATAAAGAGGCGCTGGTCATGGCAGGTGAAATTATTATGCGTAAAGCAAGGCAATGCCGGGCAAAGATCTTACCGGTAGACAGCGAACAATCCGCCATCTGGCAGTGCCTGGAGGCGAATAATAAAAATTATTTAAGAAAAATTTATCTTACTGCCTCGGGCGGGCCGTTAAGAGACGTAAAAATGCGTGATTTTAAGAAGATCCGGCCGGCAGACGTCTTAAAACATCCCTGTTGGAAAATGGGCAAAAAAATTACCGTAGATTCAGCGACCCTGATGAACAAAGGCCTTGAGGTGATCGAGGCAGTACATTTATTTTCCATAGGTGCTGATAAAATAGAGATACTCATCCATCCGGAGGTAGTCATTCATTCGATGGTAGAATTTGTGGATCGCTCCATACTCGCACAGCTGGCTTACGCGGACATGCGTATACCTATTCAGTACGCCATGAGTTATCCCAAGAGGCTTTCTAACGGGCTGCCCGGTGTAGATTTCTTAAAGTTCAATAATTTAAGTTTTGCCAAGCCGGATGAAAAGAGGTTCCCTTGCCTACGCCTGGCTTATCAGGCAGCAAAGGATGCGGGAACTGCGCCTTGTGCCTTGAACGCTGCGGATGAAGTAGCAGTGGACGCATTTTTAAACAAAAAAATAGATTTTGTTTCTATCCCGCGGACCATCGAAAAAGTTTTAAACCGGATAAATAATATAACTGACCCCGGCCTCGAAGATATCTTAAGGGCCGATCAAGAAGCCAGGGCTCAGGCAATGAGCCTGATAAATAATTGATCCTATGCTGATCTCTTTATTGATTTTTATGGTCATTTTAAGCATCCTTATCGTGATCCACGAACTGGGCCATTTCATCCTGGCCAAAAGAGTGGGGGTGAGGGTAGAGGTATTTTCTCTGGGGTTCGGGCCGAAATTATTCGGCTTAAAACATAAGGATACGGAATATACCTTGCGTTTATTTCCTTTAGGCGGATATGTAAAATTGGCCGGGGATACTTGGGCAGAATACCAGGGTAAACCCTGGGAGTACCTGGCGCAGAGCCCAAAACAGCGCGCCAAGATACTGGTTGCCGGATCAGGTTTCAATTATCTCCTGGGGTTTGTTTGCCTTTGGCTGGTTTTTTACCTGGGTTTTCCCATGTTGACCCCCCGGGTCGGAGAACTTTTAAAAGATATGCCCGCGCAAAGTGCCGGGATAAAAACAGGCGATAAGATCCTGGCGATAAATAATGAAAAAATATTTTATTGGGACGACCTGCAGAAGATCATACAGGCCAAGGGTGGCGAGACGGTCGCGCTTTCGGTCCTGCGCGGAAATGAAAATATAAAAATAGATGTGCCGGTCCAGAAAAAAGAAATTACTACGGTTTGGGGCGAGAAGCAGTCCATCGGCCTTATCGGCATAACGCCCGCAGGCGATATGATCAAGGTCAGGCACGGATTCATCAACTCACTTTTCTTATCCGCGCAGAAGACCATAGAGATGACTTATATTACCTTAAAGGGCATTGTCTGGTTGATATTGCGCAAACTGTCTTTAAAAGAATCCGTCACCGGACCGGTGGGGATCTTCTTCCTTGCCAAGGGCGCAATCAAGATGGGCATCTCGGCGATCTTGCATGTGATGGCGGTATTGAGTCTAAGTTTAAGTATATTCAATATCCTGCCGTTACCGATCTTAGACGGCGGCCACATCGTGCTTTTGGCCATAGAAAAAATAAAGGGCAGGGATTTTATCAAGAAATTTGACGAGATCTGGAGCAGGGTAGGCCTTACTTTTATTATTCTCGTCGGGATATTGGTATTCTACAATGACCTGGTAAGATTCGGAGTATTGGACAAGATAGGCAAATGGTTCGTAAAATAATGAAAAGAAGAAAAACAAGGGTCGTAAGAATAGGCAGGGTGTCCATCGGCGGCGATAATCCTATCGCCATACAATCAATGACCAAGACCCGCACTTCCGACGTCCGGGCTACTTTAGATCAGATCAGGTGCCTGGAAGAGGCAGGGTGCGATATCGTCAGGCTTGCGGTAAACGATATACAGTCGGCAGCGGCGATAAAAGAAATAAAAAAAGGGACAAAGGTCCCCTTAGTCGCAGATATTCATTTTGACTGGCGATTGGCAATTGCAGCAATAGAAAATGGGATAGATAAAATAAGGCTTAACCCGGGCAATATCCGCGACCGGAAAGAATTAAAAGCAATTATCAGTTGTGCCAAGGCTCGAGGTATCCCCATCAGGGTAGGGGTCAATTCCGGCTCGGTAAAGAAAACAGCCAGATCCACCCTGGTTAAGGATATGGTAAAAAGTGCGTTAGACTATGTAAAGACAATTGAGGGCCTGGGTTTTAAGAACATGGTTATCTCCTTAAAAGGAGCGGATATTTCTGACACCGTAGAGGCGTATCGCAAAATAAGCAGCCTTTGTAATTATCCTCTGCATCTGGGGCTTACCGCTACGGGTTTGCCCGCTCAGGGCGCGATAAGCTCAAGCATTGCCCTGGGGATTCTGCTTTCAGAAGGTATCGGCGATACTATTCGCGTTTCACTTACTGCCCAGCCGCAAGAAGAGGTAAAGGTCGCCAAATATATATTGGAGTCTCTGGGCCTGCGTAATTTCGGCCCGCGGATCATCAGTTGCCCGACGTGCGGACGCTGCGCGGTAGACCTGGCAAAGATAGTCAAAGATCTAGAACATAGTTTGTCGAACGGCGGCCACCGGTTGTCGAAGCATACCACTAAGGTTGCGATCATGGGTTGTGCGGTCAATGGGCCCGGAGAAGCAAGGCAGGCGGATATCGGCATTGCCTTTGAAAAAATGGGCAACGGCGTATTTTTTAAAAAAGGTAAACCTTTGTATAAAGTTTCCGCCGCGAATTGTATCAACACCCTATTAAAAGAGATGAAGGAGTAATATGTTCTGGTCAAAAAGTTTTATCCCGACATTAAAAGAAGTGCCTGAAGGCGCAGAATCGGTCAGCAACCAGCTGATGCTGCGGGCTGGATTAGTGCGCATGCTTATGGCCGGTGTTTATACTTATCTACCCTTGGGCCTTAAGGTGTTGAATAACATCGAAGAGATCATCCGGCAGGAGATGAATGCTACCGGTGCCCAGGAATTGCTTTTGCCGGCTTTACAGCCCCTGGAATTATGGAAAAAAACCGGCCGCGATGAGCTGATGGGGGAAGTAATGGTCAGGTTTACTGACCGCAGGAACAGAAAAATTTCGCTCGGCCCCACGCACGAAGAGGTGATTACCGAGCTTGTCAAGGATAACGTCTCTTCTTATCGGCAGCTACCCCTGGTACTTTATCAGATCCAGACAAAATTCCGCGATGAGATCCGCCCGCGCTTTGGTGTAGTAAGGGCGTGTGAATTTGTGATGAAAGACGCCTATAGTTTCGATAAAGATAC
>JAQUNK010000009.1 GCA_028717645.1 Candidatus Omnitrophota bacterium | reverse complement strand
CTAAAAATATCCTTTTCAATAAAAAAATGCTCCCGGAGATTTTAACATTAGATCCTGGCGGCTTAATTGAAGAAGGGCTGCCTCCTGATTCACAAAAATTTATCTTTGTACTAGAAGGCAAGATCGCAATAGAAACAAAAAAAGACAGATATACATTAGACCCCGATCAATCACTTTATATTACCGATGCCTCTGTAGAACATTCCCTAAGAAATATTGGCTTAACTACAGCAAAATTATTAACTGTCACCCACCCTGTTATTTTATAAAAAGCAGACCTAGAAGCATATTCCATTAAGCGATCAAGAGATATGTAACTATTTTAAAAGGGAGGAAATTGCTGTTAGCAGGAGAACTATAACTAAATATAGGCACCAACTAAAAATACTTATTTTAACTAATACTTACAGAACGACTCGTACCTCTTATTACTCAACACTTTTTCTCCCATCCGCATACTTACAAAAATCGCAATCCTGACCGCTTACTGGTATTGTATCGCTCATTAAGCACTTATGTATATTTAATATTATACCCTCTATCCAACTATCGTCCCCAGTATAAGGAATTACCTTAATATCAAAATCTAGCTTAGCCTCAAATGCATCCCTATCTGTTAATCCGTTACAGTACACAAAATAACCGGTTGCAGAGACATTAAAAGCATTCCTCCTGAACAACCACTGATATATCTCCATCTGCCTTTTATAAGAGATCTGCCAATCCGCATCAATATTGACCTCTTCTTCCTTGGAGGTGCTCTTATAATCTACGATAAATAGCTGGCCATCCGGCGCAACCCAAAGATCATCTATTCCTCCACAAAACAAAAGATTAGTCGGCGCATGTAAATATTCAATCCCTCCATGCAACGCATCCCGCCAATAATCAAGCTTTTGGTGTTTAAAAGGAACAGCGTTAATTCCATATTTCTCCATAAGCGGGTGAATAGCCTGCTTTCCTCTATAGATATCAAATTCTTTTTTCAATAATCTATCTACCGCAGAGTTTAAAGCAAACGGATATCCCGGCGGCTGCCCTACCCCTAATCTTCGATCCAAATAAAAGCAACGTGGACAATTCATGAATAGTTCGATTTTAGAGCGGCTTAATCTAAAAGGAGATTTACTTTGAGGATCGAAAAGATGCTTAGTTTTCCTACCGGTATAATATTTAGACATATCTATCTACTTTTTAAAACTTCCACTCCTTAAGCTTATCCATAAAACCATAATTAGTCATGTCGCAATGAATAGGAGTAATTGAAATGTAGTTCTTGCGGATTGTTTCGATATCCGCATCTCCTTTAGCATCAGACTTGATAATTTCTCCGGTGAGCCAATAATAGATACGCTTACGCGGATCCTCCCGCTTATCAAAACGCTCTTCAATGGCCTGACCGCTTTGCTTAACTATGCGCACGCCTTTAATGCGTTTCTTTGCTACAGCAGGAACATTTACATTGAGCAATGTTCCTTTAGGCAAATCCTTATGCTTAAGTATCTGCTTGACAAGTTTATTAGCAAACTCTGCTGCGAAACTATAATCTGGGTTATCGAATGTCCCAAGAGAGATAGCAAAAGAAGGGATCCCTAAAATCGCTCCTTCTGTTGCCCCGGAAACAGTCCCGGAATAAAGAACGCTATAGCCAACGTTTGGGCCAAGATTAATACCCGACACCACTATATCCGGCCTTTTCTTTAAAATCGCCCTTATGGCAAGCTTCACACAATCAGCAGGGGTGCCGGTAGTAGCATAGCCAAAGAATCTGCCACCACGGTTCACCTTCTTTACTCTCAAGGGATCTGAAAGAGTTATCGCATGCCCCACAGCGCTTCTTTCGGAATCAGGAGCAACAATTGTTACTTTGCCAATCTTACTTAAAGATTCATATAATACGCGAATGCCTTCTGAGAAAATACCATCATCATTAGTTAAAAGAATATTCATTTTTAATCCTTTTTATCGTAATAATCAGTGCTTTCTATAATCTTTCTTCCTTCTTCATAAACCGTAGCTGTCCACAGATCAGCAAAGTGCGCTAACAGAGTAAGCGGCATTTCATGATGCGCTACTTCTTTGTTACCCTCTACATACTGACCGTCATGATAAAGAATCGCCTGTGCCTCGGAATCAGATAAAGAAATATATTTGGCAATTAAATACAGGCTGCGCGTAGCCAGATTCATATAAACCTCATCCGGGTTAATCTTATATGTCATGTTCCTCTTCTCAATCTCCCACTGGTTATCATTCTTAAGATACCTGGGTTTCCCGGGCATGCCGATTTTTCCCACATCGTGTAGTAATCCAACAATAACACATGACTCTTCAGATATTGCAGGCGCCAATGTTTCCCTAAACTTAAGAAGCGTTTCAGTAACGCCTACGCTGTGTTCCAATAAACCACCTGCTTTATTCAGGTGATACTTTGTGCTTGCCGGGCTGGTCAACCAAGATGAGCCTTTTTCGAGCATATTGATAAAAGTATCAAATTCATTCTTACGCTTTGTAACTTTGCTTTTTAATGCTTCATAACGTTCCTGCACTGTCATTTTTTATCTCCTTAGAATTATAATTACCTTATTAAATATTCTTTATTTTCCTAGCAAAATTGAGAGAAGCATCAAGAATAAGTTTAAACGTTTCGGCATCAATCGCATCAAATCCAACATCAACTTTATTCCCACTCACATATTTATCATATACCATAGGCGACTTACTTAAGTCTTCTCTATACTCCTGATAAAGCTTTTCCGGCATATTATAGGATTCTCTCATCTTTTCTGATATTATCGCAACCCGATTGTTATATACAATCTGAATCGGAATACGCTTGTTGCCGTAATTTAAACCAGCGGAAAATCCTACCTGGCCCATGTTAATGCTATCATTAATTTCAGATACCCATTTTGTCCTAAAGTCTTCAATAATATTTCTGAACTCTTTATTAGAAACGTTCTCCAAAAATTGCTCCCAGGTCAATATCAGTTTTGAACCCTTGCTTTCTTTTGAAGGAATTTCAGATTCTATTTTATAATCTCCTTTAGATAAAATTTCAATTTTTATTACACTTCTTTCAATCTCTAGAGTATTAGCAACAATTTTTGGGGTAATTATAATATTTTCTTCGTCAAACATAGCGGCGTTTAATTCAACTAAATAGATTGTAAAAGAAAGATGCGGAGCTGACTGAATTGATTCAATCATTCCAAGAACATTCGGCTGTATCTCATCTCCCAGGATTAATACCCGAAAAACTCCCGCTTTAATGTTCTTAGCAAGAAGCGCCATAAACCTTTCGTCATTTTTTATTCTTTCTAAGAGTGTATTTTTGTTTAACTTTTTTTTAGATATCTTTTCTAAAAAGCTACCCATGGTTTCGCTGCTAAATGCTTTGACGTAATCAATCGCCTGAGCAACAACGGTTCTGGTAGACTCAGAATTTTTTATCAACTTTGTTTCTACAATTATTATTTCTGCATTTTCAGTTATGATTAATATATCGATATTTCCACGTGCTGTTGGATACTCCCGAAATATTAAAAGAATCTCAGATTCGGTTAATTGAAGTTCTGGCAAACTAGTAATAAAATCTGGGTTGCTTGAAATAACTTTTTGAAGCGAGGATTCATCTCGTCCTTCGGTTCCCCCATACTTGTAGTCTTCTAGCTTGACCGCAGAAGTTGAAGAACTCAAATTCAAACGATAACTAGGCACCATTCACCTCCAGGCTAAATAAACACTCCATTTGTGGTATATAAAAAATTTGCTTCAAAAGAACAAATAATTTAAAAAAGGCATTTCTTGTATTCTTATATTAAATTCAAAAATCTATTTCTAAACTCATGGACTCTTTCATCAAAAATAATATCCCTGGCCATTACTGGCTTTTTTAAGATAATGCCCTGTAATGAAGTACAGCGGCTAAGGCCAACGTATACCTGGCCATGAGTAAAAGCTCCTGCTCCTAAATCTATAACAATATTATCAAAGGTCTGCCCCTGGCTCTTATGAATGGTAATTGCCCATGCCAGTTTTATCGGATATTGTTCAAAGGTGCCAATAGTTCTTTCCTCGATTTTATCTTCGTCTCGATTATATTCGTATTCAATCTTTTCCCAGCTTGATTTTTCTACCTCATAAATACTTCCATTTATAGAAACTTTTATAGCCTCGCCAGATAACGCCACAATCTGAGCAATGGTTCCATTTACCCATCTTTTATCCGGGTCATTTCTGATCAAAATAATCTGTGAGCCCTTCTTAAGCCTCAAGCAATACTCACCCGGATAAGCGGATTCATTAAACTCTTTAGTAATCGCGGCTTCATATCTATATTCTTTGCCCGGTAGATTGGCTAGTTTTTCTTCATTTACCGCATTAGCGCGGCTATTGGTAGTTGTCAAGATAACACAATGCTTAGAATCTCTTGGGACTATTGTTCTTACCCTCTCATTTAGCTTATCAAGATCAGCATTCTTTTGAGTCTTATTCCTAATCTTATTCAATAAGTCAATAAACTTGGTATCTGATTGGCGGTAATTTTTATTTAATTCCACATAGTGCAGCCTTAGCTTATTAAAAACCTTGGCGCTAAAAAAATACGGACTACCATAGCGCTGCTCCAAAATGTTTAGCTCCTCCTTATTTATCACAGGAGAAAGCTGAAACAAGTCTCCAAAGAATATCATTTGCACACCACCGAATGGCAGCTTAGGCTCCTCGCGATTAACTCTAAGCGCATAGTCGATTCCATCCATCAGATCGGCACGAACCATAGAAACTTCATCCACAATTACTGTATCGAGCTTTTGGATAATTTCATTATTACGTCTTTTGCGAATATTGTCTTTTTGAATTAAACGCGGAGGGAATCTGAAAAAAGAGTGGATTGTTTGACCACCGATGTTTACGGCCGCAACACCGGTTGGTGCTAAAACAGCGACATTTTTTGCGGTGTTCTTTTTGAAATATTTAAGTAAAGTTGATTTACCAGTGCCTGCTTTACCGGTAATAAAGATGTTCTCCGATGTATTTTCTATTAAATTAAAAGTGCCTACGAATTCATCATTTAGTTCTAAGTTATCCGGCAAAACATTTGCTTCATTATAGAGTCTATTTCTTTTTTTCATGTTCTGTATTTATTAAGTTTCTTCTACTTTTATCACTTCTATTCCATTAGTTAAAACCTTTAACCCTAAACTTTTTAAACAACAGGGTGAATTTCTAATTTCAAGACCTAACCTTGCGCTTACCCCTCATCTTATACCCACTAAAATTCAGATCTTAAGAAGGGCTGAATTTATTCTTTATTGCATTCCCATTCCTTAAACTTTAAATCTCTATGATTTGTCAAATGCCCATCAAAATATTTAATTTTTGTATTTTTGGACTTGAGCATGTTATATATTCTGTATTTCACTATTTCTGGCGTTCGAATGCCAAAATAGATTCCAGTCAAAACTTCTATTGGATAATGCCTAATTCTTTCTTCTGGTTCTTTTGATTCAAAACTTATTTCAATAGCTCTCCATTCTTTTTCATATTTCCATGGTAAAGTTTTTATAGAAAAAACTCTTTCCAAGTCATGAGCAAATCCATGCCATCTACTCTTGGAAAGTGCCATTAAATCACAATCACCTTCACTCTCAAATACAGGTAAAAAATTATAGAAATTAATTAATGGCGGGTTTCTATGATATTCTACCTCCCTTATCTCATCTCGAAATAAATATCCTTTTAATTTCACTTCAGAATATCTTTTAGAATACTCTGCCTTATCAAGTTTTCTTTCTCCGATTAAAATGTAAGGAAATTGGCCTTCATGCCCTAACGAGAATTCTAAACATATTCCGGCATGTTTACTTGCATAGTGGGACCACATTAAAAAATTCGTATGAGTTTTAGAAAAACAGGTAACATAACTATTCTCTAAAAATACTTTCATTACCCTCACTAATTCATTCTTAATTTCAGCTAACCTAATCTCAATTTTAAATTCCTTAGATATAGCTATAACATTTTTTTCAACTATATCATATGGTAAAAAATCTTTATTAAAGTCAGAATCTATGAGGTTGTTATAAATCCTCTCACAAAATTTCTTTTTCAATTCTTTGTTTTCGAGAAATTCCATCAGTTTTTGGCTATATTCCCTGATAGAATCACTACTGCCTTTCAACAACAGAACGATCGAAGTTTTAAGCAAATAGTGGATTAAACATTCAAATTGATGTTCATTTATGGGTCTAAAATCTATTCTCGCACTTAAATCTAATGGATCGTTAAGTTCACAGTATGAAGCAAAATATAATTCTCTATAATATAACTCTTTAAAAAGAAAATCTGTAAGCGGTCGGTATCTATAAAGTTTTTTCATTTTTAACTTGACAATATCCTGCCTGTCCTTAAAATTTAAGCAATTCGGGGGACAGCTACTGTAATTACTTTTTACTTTGTAAAATGATAATTGCGATAACTGTCCCCCGAATTGTTCTTATCCTCCCAGAAGATTTCTCCTTCCGAGAATTTCACAAACATCAAATCCATAAAGAAGCCCGATCCTCCACCGCTGGATCCAGTCTCAAGGACATATACCCCATTTGCCAGCCCAGAGTCCGGATGAATATTTTTTTCTTATCTTCTTTCATTTTTCCGCGACAACGAGCATTTCGAAATCGTCAGTGGTCAGTTTGTCGTTTCTTGAGTATGCCCCAAGCTTTGCGCCAAAAATGTCTATTCTTTTATATCCCAGCGTCTTTAAAAGCCACGTTATCTCGCTGGGCACGTAATAACGCTCGTTGCACTTAAGCTCCCTTTTATTGCCGGAATCGTCCTCAAAAACAGCGGTGTTATGATCACGGAAAGTCTCGAGATCAAAGGAGCACTCCTTACACTGGGACTGGCCTTCTTTCTCGGCCGACTTATAGAATTCACTGACCGAATGAAACAGCGGAAACAATCCGTTTAATGTGGTGAAAATGAGCTTGCCTTTACTTTTAAGCGCTTTTGTGGCGTTCTTGAGTATCTCAAAATTCATCTCATCTGTTTCCATAAGAGAGAATCCGCCTTCACACAACATAATCGCCAGATCAAATTCGCCGTCAAAAGAGAGATTGCGCGCATCTTGTATTTGGAAATCGATGGTCACCCCTGCCTCTTGTGCCTTTTCCCTTGCCCTTTTTATCTGATTCTCGGAAAGGTCAACGCCGGTAACGTTGTATCCCCTTTTCGTAAGTTCAATCGAATGCCTGCCTGTCCCGCATCCGATATCTAGAATCTTTATTGACCTATCACGGTTTATCTCCTGTTCAATAAAATCACACTCGCCTGAAGTCCCATGAACATAACATTCTTGATCATATTTCTGGGCATAATTTTCAAATAATGATTCATACCATTGCTTCATCTTATTTACTCCTCACTTTATAAATACTTTTTTCATACTATCATCTCAAAGGCATCCTTAACATCCATTCCTACGACGATACCTAAAGCTTTTGCTTTTGAATTGACTTTGGTGATTTTTCTGTTTGGGAATCGTTCTAAATTGCCGATAGGATTATCCGGCGTGCTCTCTACTATGGCAGCCGCTCCTCCGAAAGTATCAATAGCATCCAGGTCAAAAACGCCACACGTTAAAAATGCCTTTTTACCAGCTACCAGGAGAATACTAAAGTTTGACCACTTAATCTGCACCCCTTCAACTAAACCATTCTTCGTTTGATATGTTTTTTTGCTGATATCCATACCCTATCTCCTTAACTCTTTCGGCGTCATAACGTCCATAAAAAATCCTCTAACAAACATTGGTTAGGGAATTAAAAAAGATAAGTCTTAGACATTATTCGATTTGACTATTTTCCAGGCATCAATCTTATCTGCTCTGTCAAAATAAATATTCTTTCCTGTTGCCGACAATGGTATGCCAATTATTAAATCACATGGATTTAAAATACCTAATTTTAACGCCGCGACTCCTGCCTTATACATCATACGGTTATCAACATTATGTTCCATAGCGGTCTTAACCGCTGATGTAGTTGCAATGCTAAGATCCATTACTTTAAAAATACAATAAGGGCCGGGGAAGCTATTTTCTACTATAGAAACCTGGGGATGTTTTAACATTTCTGAACAGGTAGAAAATCCGCATCCTCCACAATTCAGTCCAATTATTTTTCTGCCTTCAACTCCTATTAACATCAAAAGACCGGATGCCGCTATAGTCTTTGCATCACTTTCCCAATCCTGTCGTATAGCATTTCCAAGCTTGTTATTTGGTAGTTTATTGCAAATTTCTTCCCCAATTTTGCACATTATATTGGCGATAGATTTTTGCTCTTTGGAATCTGCAATCATTATTTGTACATGGTCAATACCACCGGACTTTGGAGCTGTTCTGGCAGATACTGCCATTAATTTAGCAACGATTTCTAATCCTGATTTTTCCAAGTTATTCATATATACCCTCCTCTAATTATTCCCTAACGATTATTTCGGATTTCTAAATATATTTGGGAGAAATCGCGGCACTTCCTTTAGGTATTGTTCATAAGGTTGCCCAAATCTCTTTTTTAATTCCGGCTCTTCAACAAACATAGCATTAAAATAGGTAATTATTACATAAAGTATGGATATGAGAAGCAAGAACAAAGAATAATATACAACTACTTCTCCAAACAATATCATTGCGCCGCCCAAAACCATCGGATTTCTTACAATTTTATACGGACCCCTGATTACTAATTCCTTTGGGGGAATCGTCGGATTGGGAGTTCCTTTCCCGTATCTTTTAAACAGGAATATTGTCCACAATATTAACGATACGCCCATTAATGATACTAAAATACCAACTGACATCAGGATTATATTTTGTACAAATAGATAATCGGTTTTTAAGACTAGGTGATCAAGATATTTGCCCAACGCAGGAGATATAACAAACATAGCAGTAGGGACAATTATGTATGTCACTATCTCAATAACTTTTTCTCTAATAGTCATTATTCCATCCAGATATAGGGTTGTAATCTTACTTTAAAATACTTTTCTTTGCTTATTCTTTCGGAACCAGATTTTTCTTATATTTTTTCCTAACTCTCAGCAGTATAGCCATTTACCCGTTTTATTATCCCCAGAATCATCACGCGGTACTTGCACCAACGGTCAACCGTCCGATCCAATGATAGCCAAACGATTGATAGAGCCGTCTCCATCTATTTCTTTCGACTCCGCAAACCACCAGTTGTCGCGCTTCTCAAGCTTACTATCCAGATATTTATTCGTGTCGAACGCGGCCGCGACATCAATCGTCGTAATCATGAGTGGCCGGTTATCCGACAACCAATTCGAGAACTCTTTAACAATGAATGGATGTTAAAAGTAAATTTTGCATTAGCCCCATCGAACTATTGCCCGGCCATACACGGCGAAACACTTATTAAAAAAACAAAAAGAAGAATTGCGCATTTTCTCATAACGATATCTCCATCTACTTAATCTGGCTTTTCAACGAAATCTGATATTTCTTCTTACGATTTTCAAAAGCGGTCTCCCCGCCCTCAAGAATACTGCACACTTGTTCTATGATACCGTCTTCGAAGTCTTCAACCGGAACATCCGGGATTGCGATTGCTTGATTTTCGAGAGAACCAGAGCAATACTGCAATCTAGGTGTTCTTTTCCCATGATAATTAGAAACAATAATTTGCTCCGAATCGGTATTCACAACAAGGTTCGGGTTATGAGTAACCATAATAATCTGCCGGTACTGCTTCCTCTCTTTGAAATACCCAATCAGATCCTTATAAACAGATAGGTTGTCTAAATTCTCTTCTGGCTGATCGACAATAAGCGGCCTGTAATCAGCCTTGTCAATCTCGAGATAAAGCATTAAAAGTATGATGCCTTTCTGCCCCGGAGACAACAGGTAAAGGTCTGTGCCATCAAACTGCAATGACGATACAATCTCAAAATATGTCGGGTCAAACAACCAGTTATCAAAATCTAAAATCGTGCAATTTTCCCTAAGCTGATCCTCTATCAATATCTTTTCACCTTCGAGATTGGTAAACCGTTCTAAAACTTTTGTCAGCTGGGCATCAATTATTTTTTCCCCGTAATCACCTCTAAAAAGTTCTTCAGACATCTCGTTGAGGATCTTTTTAAGGGTGTTCGACTCACGAAAGTTTCCTTTCCGAGTTCGATCGATAATGTCTAATCCGCTCTTGATATGACCATTCAATTTATAATCTATTTGCGCTTCAAAAATCAATTTCTTGTCGGTATCAGTCCCGGACAACAAAGACGATTGCAATGGCTCATAAAGCTCAGCCATTTTTGTTTTCTCATTCTTGAGCAATTCAAAATACGATGCGTAGAGATCAATCCGTTCTTTTTGCAACCTGTCCTTCTCCGGTAAAGATTCAACTTTAATTTTGTTAATCTCAGCGTCTAAGACCTTGATGGAGTTATTCAAATCAAAGGCCGTTTTCTTCTGTTGTTGATACTTCAGCTTACTTGTCTCAAAAGCCCTAGTGGCCCTTTGCTTATCATCAATCCCTTCATTTAACGCCTGAAGGTTATCAAACGGTAGATCAGAATCAACCACCCCAAGCAGTTTAACAACCTCGGATTTACTGCCCTCTTTTAAGATGGTTACTTCCGCCACAATATCTGCTTTTTTCTTATCAAGGATTCGCTTAATTTGAGCCTCATTAATCTTAATTTCAAAAACTGATAATTCAGAGATGCCAGCACCAATTAATAGCCCCTCGATATCTTGTTTAAATTCAGCTACCCTACCCTTAAATATCTTTGTTTTCGTTTCAATCTCAGAAATCTGCGCCATCACAGATTGAAGTTCAATAATTTTTGATTCAAACAATTTCTTTGATTCGAGAAGCTTTGAAAGTTCCTCTTGCCCTTTCTTATCTTCCGACTGGAGATCGGGCAAACTTTTAATGAGTTTCTCTAATTCTGATTTCTTCTCGTTTAGCGAGTTCTTTTTTCCAGGGAGACTTTTCAATACCTTTGTAAGATCATAGATCTTGCTATTGATCCTTTTGATAGTGCTGGCAACTTGATCTTTCTCATATTGGAAATCACCCAGTATTCGAGTACGCAATTCATCAAAATTCGAAGCCCCCATTTTATCCGTTTCTTCTAACGCTTGAAAAATTACGTTCTCTATCTGCTTTCTCAACTTATCACTATTATTATGCGAACATAACTCTTCTACAGCTCCCTGCGGCAAATACTGAACCAAACCACGATCTTCTTCCAATTTTCCAACTTCGAAATCTGTTTTCGAAGCATCACCCCATTCAAGATGAATTTTTGTACCAGTAATCGGATTCTTGTGTTTTGCCGACTTCTTGAAAAAAGCATTTTCGCTCTCATCCTTACTGCCTGCTCCATACGCAATAGCTTCAGCCAATGCAGACTTACCGGATCCTCTACCACCAATAATAGTAACCAGATCTCTATTCAACTCTATTTCAAAGTTATCCGCAAACCAACCGCTCGATTCCGGAATAGAAATCTTCGTGATCACTTTATAATCATGCTTATAATTGGGCGGGGTTGCACCTATGAATATTCTGGATAGCGGTTCATTCAAAATTTGTTTTAGGCCCGCAAAGGTAGGATCGGCTTTAACCCAAAGCAATGAATTTCCGATTCTGGTCAATTCATGCGCATCCGAAGAATGCAATACAATGCTGTTCAGTTTATTTTGAACAAGATCTTCTTTGTTTTCGTTAATTTTTGCTGGGTCGTCCAAACATGTAAGACAAAAGTTCGCGGAATTAATCAGATCGCGCTTTTCAGCGGCAGATTGATCCCATCTACTTTGATCCCACTCCGAATAACCAATCGCAGTAACGTATTTGCCCTTAAAACAATTCTTTTGAAGAAGCTTTACAATATCCTCTCGTTTATAAGTGATACTATCAAAACCGACTTCAATATCCGACTTACTGTGAACGGTATTCCCTGCAGGAGCCGCGGCCTTTATTTGTTTTCCTAGTTCAGCCAAAGACCTCGGAGTAGGCGTCTGTTGCCATTCAGTGTTGTCTTGAATTTTGTAACCACTGGCGAGACAATTCAAAAATTGTTCACGAATATCATCAACACCAACAACTGGGTCAAAGAAAACATGAAAATTGTGCCTTTTGGAATTGTTCTCTGTTCCGCTAAAAGTGTTTAAACGAAATTCGATATTAGGAAGGATTAGCTCAATATTCGGGATTTCAGCCTTGCGGGTGAGGATGTGCTCATAACCATCGCAAAATAAATAATCGGTAATTGCAAGTACCTTTATATCCGCAGGCAAAGATGCGATCTTCTGAATAAACGCATCCCATACTGTTTTATTATCTCCGCCATAGCCTTGAATTATTGATTTGGGTGTGTGAACATGCAAATCCCATCTTCGCCACTCTGAACCCTTAGGATACATGCTCATAATTATTTCTCATCCTTCCGAAAATTCTTCCCGCACTTAGGACATTCAACTTCATTATCGAAAAACAAACTGCATGACACGTCGGCCCCACAATGCGGGCATTTCACGACATCCGATCCCATCGTAAAGTCGTATTCCATAAATTCATCAAATAGATCATCCATCCTATTTCATCACCTTGTCCCGGAGCGCCTGATACGAATCGATAATATCGTACTTAATATCCGCGTGACCTAAAGCCTCAAAGTGCTTTCTAGCATAGCTGATCTTTTTCTGTTCGACCTCTTTCAACTGAAGGCTTTCCATGCTTCCTTTTGTTTCCGCGATGAAATAAACATATTTATATTTATCCCCATCGAAAACTATAGCCCAATCAGGTGAATAATTACCAAGCGGTGTCGGTATTTGAAAACCATTTTGCCCACGTGGCAATTTGGCGTAAACCAAGACATCTTCGGTCTCAAGCGCTTTCGCGAAATCTCTTTCTACCTTAGAATCAGTTTTAACATAATCATGCACATGTTTCTTCACTTTAAGAATGTTGTCGGCCAGAGATCCCTTAAAATTATTGATAGTAAATACACTGTCGTCATAGGACTGGTCTGTCTTTGAATAGACTATGTTATTGATGAGGGTTGCCGCCTTTTCATTATTGATCAGATGCACAACCCCATGGATAAAGCTTTCCGGATTCACTCTGAAATTATGAAAAGTGTCAACACGCAGGCTCTGCAATATCTTGACGACAGTCCTTCTTGTAAGATTTGTCTCTTTCGCAATTTCTGCAACAAGATCATATGTCAACGAACCAAGAAGTGAATCAGCTTTTTCCGTGATATTCTGCTGTTTCCTCATGCTCTCGCCTGATTTAAGGCTTGTCTCATCCATTTTGTCTTCTTGTTCACCAGAAGTAATATACACCAGAATCTTCTTAACCGTCAGATTCTTATCAATCGCCTCAACGCTCTTTTTAATCAACTCGTCACTATCGAAGTCCACTTCATAAACTGTTTTAACTTTTATCTTCTTCCATAGATCCTGAAACTCTTTCTTTGCAAAGTTTTCGTTGGGAGTTAATACCTCAACGACCACATTATTCGCATTTTCATTTTCCGCCGCTTTAAAATTGGCCGTTGTATAAATCTTGGTCAACAGGTCAGTAACTTGTGTTTCAAACCCTTTTAACTTCTCCGGTACCTTATATTTCTTATCCGAGATATCTTTAATCAGCGTATCCGTTATCTGGTAAGCCTCGTTTACGTACCCTTTTGTTTTAAGGTCAAAAATAAGATCCATCGATGTCTGATTGTCAAAAATAAATTTCTCCCCTTTATCATTGCTTAAAACAAGGTCTTTCAATACATCGATGGTCAGCTTAACCGGCCTTTCAGAAAGTGACTCAACGATCTCGATCTGCAATTCTCTCGCAAAAGAGTCATACGATTCACTGGCCACAACGGTTAACTTATTCACATCAAAAAACTCCCCCTCAAGCACTGATGTGTCCATCCTGTCACCATTGGAATTGACGCAGATTCTTAAACCCCGGCCGATCTCTTGCCTTTTACTTATGATTGACTGGCTGTGCTTTAGAGTGCATATCTGAAAAATATTTGGATTATCCCAGCCTTCCCGAAGCGCCGAGTGAGAAAATATGAACCTCGTCGGCTCCTTCAGATCCAAGAGTTTCTCTTTATTCTTCATAATAAGGTCATAAGCGCTCTCATCATCACTCCCACCTTCACTCTTTTTCTCCTTAGAATCAACAAAGTGGCCTTTTTTATCGATCGAGAAATATCCTTTATGAATATCCTCAACCCGATGCCCCAAAAGATATTTATTGTATTCTTCTTCAAAAAGGTTAAGCTGGCTTATGGCCTCCCTATATTCTTCTTCGAAGACTTGCGCGTAATCACCCTTCTGATCAGGATTAGAGTAATCACGGTATTTCACCACCTCATCAATAAAGAACAGCGACAACACCTTGATCCCCTTCGCGAACATAATCCGTTCTTTTTCAATATGCGACTTTATTGTCTCCCGTATCTGAATGCGTCGCACATGTTCTTCATCAACATGCCCTGCGGTCTGCCCGACGGATAATTTCACGCCATTCGTAAACGCTACTGTATTGGTCAATCCATTGATTTCTTTTACAACAAATCCTTTATATTGCTTAAGCTCATTGGAAAAAATATACAAATCATCCTTTTCCTTGATCTGCCTGGTTTTCTTCTGAATGCCACTCGCCTGCTTTACTTCAAGCTCCACATAAGCAACCGGATATTTATCAGTGCTGATCTGGATCCGATCCAAAAACAAATAACTGTTGGTTCCGCTGTTACCAACCACTTCAATACCCTTCACGCTAATCTTTTTAACCAGTTTCTGGTTATAGGCATCAATAGCGTCAAGGCGGTAGATTTTATTAAAATCTCGTCTGTGGGTCGCGGAATAACGCAAAGTGAACAACTGGTCAAATTCCCTGTCGGAAAAGATCTTTTCCGCCTTCTCTCCAAATCTTTGAGGCTCATCAATGATCAAGATCGGACGCGCTCTCTTTATGATATCGATCGGTTTCTCAGATTGCAGTGTATCGAGCTTCTGGAAAATCTTTCTGGACTCCTGACTGGTTGTGGCAAATGCCTGATAATTCATAATGATCACTTCAATATTCGAGGTGTCCGCAAAGCTCTTGATATTGATAAGATTTGATTTGTTCTGGGTGTTGTAAATGGAAAAACGGATCTTTTTACCGTATATTTCCTGAAAATGCTCCGCGGTTATTTCAAGTGATTTATGCACGCCTTCACGGATAGCCACTGATGGCACCATGATAATAAACTTGTTCCAACCATAATGCTTATTCAGCTCATACATTGTTTTGGTATATACATAGGTCTTTCCGGTTCCGGTCTCCATTTCAACGGTAAAATTCAGGCCGTCCAACCGATCAATGACCTTTAACCCCTGTTCTTTTTGCAGGGTTTGAACATTCTTCAAGATATCGCTATCGGCAATTTCCAATTTTTTATTGGAGAAGATCTCGTGAGCAAAAAAACCTGTCCTCCCCGCGACCTCCTTCCTAAACCCTTTGCTTTGCCCGATAAAACACCGGACAACCATTGAGGCGGCGTCAGTCTGATATTGCTGATGTTTAAATTGCAGTTTCATTCTTATATCACCGTAACCTTTGTCTCAGGGGAAAGCCTCTTAAACCGCTCTTCCACATTAATACGATCTTTGTCATCCTTAAAACTCGCATCTTTAAAAACTACCTTGAAGGGTTTTAACCCCGCGATCGTGTCGACTATTTTGAAGTCAATATCATTGTCAAAACACGCTACAAGCGCGTTGGTTTGAACAATAAATACCGTATTTTTGCCTATTTTCTTTGTTTCAATAGGCAGAGAAAGCTCCAAACCAAGATCGAGAATCACCTGAGTTAAGAGATCTTCCGGTGTGCGGTCTTTCTTGATATTGCTCTCAACGAAAGCGAGCTGTTTCTGATCCAATTTGGCTGGATGATAAAACACATCTTTCATGTTAGTATCATCGGTCTTGTAAACACGGAACCCAATATCTAGTTTACTTGCGTCAACCGGTTCTTCACCAATTTTTAGTTGTTGAGTCTTCGCTTTAAGCTCTTCGACTATTTTCTTGCCTGCGCGGCGGATGCGTTCTTTGCCGATATCTGTAATGGTTTTGTAACCAGCTTTATAGGCCTCGCTATCTTCATCGGTTTTTTCGGGGAGCTGCACCATAATGAATTTGCGATTGACGCCATCTTCGGCGTTGAGTTGCATTACAGCGTGCGCGGTGGTGGCAGAACCAGAGAAAAAATCAAGGATGATATCGTTGTGTGTGACATTGGAAATAATACAACATTTGATTAGTAGCTCAACTGGTTTAGGAAAATCAAATACTTTCCCATTAAATAATGATTTTATCGTTATAGAGGCTTTCTTATTGCCTTCTATATCAGTCCATAAGTTAGATACTTGCTTTGTTCTACCTTCTAAATAATACTTTACATATGGCTTGTAAGTACCACTGCTATCTTTTTTCCATTCAATTAGGTTTTCACTTTCCCACTTAGAAAATGTTTTCCGATTTGTACGCCAACGACTTTCGTATCCTCCAGGTCCAATGGGGTAAATTTCAATTCCATCCGGATCCGTTAGTGCATAATAGAGATTTGGTCTGTCCTGCCTACGATCATTTGTTCCTGTTTTTCTAAACTGTAATACTGAGTATTTCCCCTTTTCATCTTCGCATGAAAATCTTTTTTTATCTTGCTCATTAAGCGGCAAACCAATTAGATGAAAAACTTCACTCATTTTAGTATACATCAGCATATAGTCAACACTACTGCCCAAGAGGTTAGCATCTTGTCCTGTGGTTGTTCCTTTGCCTACGACAACATTGCCCACAAAATTCTCTTCCCCAAACACCTCATCACAAATTTTCCTAAGATTATGCACTTCATTATCATTAATACTGATAAAAACCACCCCGTCATCTTCAAGCAAATCCCTCGCCACCACCAGCCTTTCATACATCATAGAGAGCCAATCCGAATGAAACCTGCCATTTGAGTCGGTATTTCTAAACAGCTTTCCGCCTTCTTCATCGGTAGCCCCCAACTCTTCTTCGTAATCTTCTTCGCTCGTTGCAAAATCATCTTTATAAATAAAATCATTCCCAGTATTATACGGCGGGTCGATGTAGATCATTTTCACTTTGCCAAGATAACTCTCCTGCAAGATTTTAAGCACTTCAAAGTTATCACCTTCGATATAGAGATTTTCTGTCGTATCAAAATTAACTGATTCTTCCCGGCAGGGTCGCAAAGTTTTGGTTATAGGAGTATTGGCTTTCAAGAGCGATGCCTTTTTCCCGGGCCAATCCAAGCGGTAGCGCTCGTCATCACCTTCTACAATATCTTTGGACAAAACCTGTTTCAAAAAATCGAAATCTATAGCCTTCTTTGTGGCCCCGCTCTCATCTTTTATTTCGGTAATAGCATTCGGGAAAAGCGAGGCGAGCCGCTCGATATTTTCTTCTGTTAAATTAGGTGTTCGCATTTTCATTTTATCCATCTTTATAACTCCTCTTTAATCTTCTTAAGCTGGGATTTTCTCTCCAATAATATTTTGTTAAGCTCAACCTTACGGTTAAACTGCTTTTCATTTGATATTTTGTTCTCCAAAACCCCAATCTCGTTTTCTACTGCCTTTATCTTATTGTCAGTATCTATAATTTCATTGAAACTGGTTTTTGCTTTTGCCTCACTCGTTATGAACGCCTTGATGATCTTCTGGTACACCTTCTCCAGATCAATACCGGTAAAATCAAAACTCTTGTCCTCATTCCAGCTAGAAAAATAATAATTCTCTATACCGCTATCTTTTAGTGTGACCGCATACGCCACATTTTCTTTGTGAACAAATCGATACAGGATCTGATAGGGAATCGCTTTATCAATGATCCGTAAAACATTTTTAGGTATCACTTGCTCTTTAAGCTCAATTTCAAATATCTGTATTTCGGTTACCTTGGCTGTCTTTGTGATGCCAATGGTACTTTCCGCCAGTTTGTATTTCCATGTAATCTTTTGAATTTTATCAATAAATTCTTTCTGTAACTTTGCGCTTAAAGCCGCCTTTTCATAAAACTTAGTCTTAGCGATAAACTTATTTACAAAAGCTGTTTTAGGCAGTTTAAAGTTATCACTAGCCATTACTTAATCACCATAAAAGTCAAGAGTTCGAAATCCTCAAGGCCCTTTATATTGTTCATGAGCGCGGTGGTGCCTCCAGCCGTAAAAAGGCTGTCCACGTCGCTTTCATCTTTCACATGAAGCACGGATTCGATAGCCTTGTTCAGTAATCCAGAATACTTGGCCATATTTTTGCCGTCGTCAGTCTCATCATTAAACACTTCATACACGTCTTTTAAGGGTTCACTATTGCCCTTACAAAGCGCTCGAAGGATATCTAGCGTGGTTTTCACGTTCAAATGATTAGAAGAAATCTCCCCATTGGCAGTTATGTACACTAAATAAAACGGATGAAGCTGATTGGTCTTGTCAATATTGACTTCGCTGTTAATATTTTTTAAGACAAAAATAACACCTTCTTTAATCCCACGCTCAACGTCTTTCCCGCAAACCGTATGCATCCCATTAGCAACGTTCGCAAGACTCCCGCTATCTTTTATATAGTTCACTAAATCCATGCGGAAATCATTTAGCCCCAGATCGGTAATTGAAACGCCTGAACCCATATCTTCGATATCAACAATCTCTTCCTGTAATCTTTCCAGTTGTTTCTTCCTAAATAACAGATCCGAAGATTTATTCGTCAGGACGTTATCTTCACCGGTTGCTGTCGCATCAACGATAAACATCTTGTTTTCAACCCGATTTTTCAGATTTATATAATCATCAAGGGATAACTGCGGCCAGAAGTTGACCAGCTGAATATCTTTATTCGTTGAGCCGATCCTGTCTATACGGCCAAACCTCTGGATAATACGCACAGGGTTCCAATGAATATCATAATTAATCAGCATGTCGCAATCCTGCAAGTTCTGTCCTTCGGAAATACAGTCCGTCGCTATTAAGACGTCTATTTCCGGCGCTGACTTATCTCTGCGCTCCTTGGATCGCGGGGAGAAATTGATCAGAATATTATTAAAGTTGTTGTTTAACTTTAGTGTGGTCTTGTTCTCATCTGATCCTGTCAATTTTGCGGTCTCAAGGCCAAGCGTTTTATTGTACCCGGCAAGATTTTCGTATAGATAATTCACCGTATCCGCAAAAGCACTGAATATCAGAATTTTCCTATTTCCAGGATTAACAGGGGATCTCAATTTGTTCTTGATGAATACTTTTAGATCTCTAAGTTTTGTATCATGTTCGGGCGTTACCTTTTCCATCTCTCTGAATATTGCTTTGGCAACAAGAACGTCAGCCTCCAAATCCTGCTTCCACCCTGTTGTATTCATATCCTCCAAGTTAACTCTAACTTTACCTCCGACGCTAAATTCATCGTTTAACCAGTCGTCACTATCAGCATCGAGATTGATATCGCCGAACTGGATAGCCTCAACCGATCCCTGAGCCCCGGTTTTTTCGAACTCCTCAATCTTATTAATAATCCGCTCGATCTCACTGATAAATTTGCCAAGAGTGATCCTGAAGGAATCCACTGAACTTTCTAGCCGTTTAAGGAAATTTACCCTCATAAGGGTTTGGAGGTTTCTTTCCCTATGAACCTGTTTAAAACTAAAATCTCCGTTGAGCTTTGTGTCGTAAATTTCACTGTAAAATTGCCGTTTGTTGTCTAAAATATATTCAGTGGGAGAGTAGATAACCATTGACAATTTCGAGAGTTCTTTGTAAAGCTCCGATATTTCAATAAACCCTTCTAGTTCTGTAATATCAGCGTGATGGGTGACCGGTTTTAACCTGTTGGGAAATTTCCCGATCTTATTGATATCGTAATACTTTTCTATATGTCTTCGGCTTCGGGCTATTGTGACGCTGTCAAGTAACTTAAAAAAATCAAAATTCGCATTAAGCCGTTTCAACAGCTCTTGGCTGGTACGTTCTTCAACCGGCAATTTTGACCAGTCATTGAAAACTCTCTGCGCATTTGTCAGGATGGTATCGATCGATTTGTCTGTATCCATCCTCCCGTCAGCAATATTTGTTTCACCTTCACAGGCCAGAGCGATCTGATTTTTTAAGTCGGTAAACCTGTTGTTGACCGGGGTCGCTGAAAGCATAAGAACTTTTGTCTTAACTCCGGCCTTCATGACATCGTTCAACAGTCTCTGATATCGTGTCACCCTATCTTTTCGAGGGTCATTATTTCTAAAATTATGCGATTCATCGATCACGACCAGATCATAATTACCCCAATTGACTCTAGACAGATCGACACCGTTTGATTGCCCCTGATCTCTGGATAAATCCGTGTGATACAAGACATGATAATTCAAACGATCCTTAAACAAGGGATTGTCGTCATAATTGTTCAAGAAAGTCCGCCAATTATCTCCCAGCCTTTTCGGACAAAGCACGAGTACAGTGCGGTTTCTCTCCTGATAATATTTAATAACAGCTAAGGCAGAAAAAGTTTTCCCAAGGCCCACACTATCTGCAAGAATACACCCATTATGCCGTTCTAATTTGTTAACAATTCCTAAAGCGGCGTCTTTTTGAAAATCGTAGAGCTTATTCCAAATTACGGAATTCTTAAAGCCGGTTTTCTCATTGGCAAGTTCATCCTCGGAAATATCCTCCAAAAACTCATCAAAGATATTATAGAGCGTCAGGTAATAGATAAATTCCGGGGAGTTTTCCTTATAAAGGTCCGCGATATATCCGAGAACCTCGTCGGTCACGTTCTTTACTATCTTTTCATCATTCCAAACTTCTTCAAAATTTTGGATGTACTGCTTAGTCGCTTCATAATCATCTGTTTTAATGATCTGGTGCAAAATTGAATTGTCTTTTTCATAGCCAAACCCGGCACTGCTAAATTCATTTATCCCCATATACACATATTTATTCTCACCATTCTCAAGCGTTATATGCGGCTGGATATATTTATCCCCAATATTGGCTTTAAATATTGCTTTTTGCTCAATCCATTTCTTGCATTCTTTAGCGATTGCCTTCCCTTTAAGTTCGTTCTTTAAATTTATTTCAAACTCAGACCCGCTAATGGCTTTTTGCCGGGAATCAGCTTTAATTTGAAATAGTTTTTTCTCTCGCCTATTTTTATCAACCTCGATAAAGGTAGGATCCGTGAATATAAAACTTAACTTATCGATCTTTTTTAATTCAACATTGAGACACTCAAAACCGTAAATAGTAAAAATGCCGGCCGCGACTTGCAGTCGGCTGTCTTTACCGATATTCTTTTTAAAATCATCTCCGACTTTCTCGGTTTTATTATTAAAACTTTGTATCATTTATGCCATTGCCCCTTTAATTTTTTATTCCCGAGCGCAAATGGATATGATTTCGACCACTGGCCAATATCATCCTTCCGAAAACGCCACTGGCCGCCAGCACGAAAAGCCGGTATTTTCTTTTCCCTAGCCAATCTTCGTATAGTATACGGATGCAGACGCAAATATTCTGCTATCTCTTCTACAGTAAATGCCTTAACGAGTTCTTTCATTGAAAGTTCTCCCTGTTACATTTTAGAACATATTTTACCACAACAAATTTATTTCACAATGAAAAACTCTTCCCCTTAAATTTTTTATCCTGGCTTTGTTTTTAAGCGCCTCAACAGATCCTTCAAATCCTTCGTCCTCAACCTATCCGCCTCTTTCAATTCGCAATCATACCGCAGGAATTGATGCAACCTGATTATAGCCTTTGTTTCCTCAATCAGCTTCCTATGCCTTATATTCCAAAGCCAAATAATTGGACCAATCATTTTACACCTCCCACTATAACTGACGCAGAAAGCGGAGAAATCTAACTAACTATTATTGTCTTAACCTTATTGTTTTTAATAGGTATCTCCGCTCAGAATTCCAGAAAGGGGTCAATAAGGAGGTGAACCCTAGAGAGACGCCCAGAAATATGACGCGGCAGAAAAACTCTCTGTATACAGGTAGGAAAGTTGGTAAATTTAAGACGAGTAGAATATAATTCCGTTTCAGAACGAGTAATTAACCATAAAAACCAAAATGGGAATCGACCGCTATTTTCTACATACTATCTAAATAGTCTTTGTAGGTTTTGAATCCTGTTTCCTTAATATAATTCTTTCGGATATTCTTTATATAACGATTAAGGCTGTGATCTTCTAACCCATTAGGATACTGGCTTTTTAGTTCGCTGAAACGATCCGAAGAACGCACAGTGGCGCTTTCCGAATAGCTCAACCATTTTCTCCAGAAAATATTATCTGTATACAGGTCTCCGTGACAATCAAAGTAGCGGACCGTTCCAATGTGCGCATATCCTAATGACCTCGGTGGAACCCTGGTTACTATATCTTCATCATTAACAAACCGGAAGGAACGATATTTTATCTTATCATCAAAATTATCCGCAAATTTATTATCCCCTACCCTGGGCTGACCGAAAGTGTATAACCCACTGACATCCATTTCCTCTTCTGTTAAGCGATCTACTGCCAGAGCCGCCAAAGCTGCTCCCAGACTATGGCCAGTTACCCAAATTTTCTGGTTTTGATCTCGAAATAGCGCTAGAATACGCTCGACGTCCCCCCAAATATAATCCAGCCCTTCATTAAAACCCCTGTGCACTCGCCCAAAAGCCGAAGCCACCAATCTTACTTTAAAATCGGTCTGCCAATCTTCCGGGGTTTGCGATCCCCTGAAGGCCAAAATTATCATTGTCTCATTACTACACATAAATGCCTGGGTATCATGGTCATCGAATAACTCACATTTTGGAAAACCCCATTCATTTTTTACCTTACTTTCGACTGCGCTCAACGGATCATAAACCAAGCTAGATGCCTCAGCCAATCTTAAAGCATTCAAAAGGCTAAATCGCGTAGTGGTATTATCGAAATTGTACATTTTTATCTTTTTTTTGGAGAGTTGCCTTCATTTTTTTCTACACCAATGCTTCTAATTGACTTTTTAAACTTACCCAATCTATGCCCGTACAGTAAATCCACCTACCGCTCTTTTCCCTCTCATTTGATCTAATCCAGGCAAAAAAGGTTTCCGATATTTCTGGACCTTTCTCTAAAATTTTGACCCAATTATTTAAAACCCAACCTGCTAACTCAATTAATATTTTTTCTTCAATCAATAATATCTTACAGTTCCTCGGTTTTTGCTTCCACCTGCTTAATTTTCTTAAAACTGTCTTATAGTTATCAATTTGATCGAAATTAGAAACAATTGCATATATCCAAAGATTACCTGTCTCTTTAGGTTCTTTAGATTCGTTTATCCATTTTATATATTTTTTCTGTTTTGTAAAATCGAAACTTGTCAGTCTGTATTTTTTTGCCAGACTAAACTTTGCGTCCCAAGCAAATAAATAGCGTTTATTAAATCTCTCCCTATAGAATGAACAAAACCCATCCGGCACTGATTGTCCGCTATATTCTGAACCTAAACGTACTACTTTGGGAACCAATGCTTGAAGTATATTCTTAATATCTATTTCAAATGCGATTTCTTCATACTCTTTTCCTTTCTCACGTAGCGATTTCTCAGAATCCTTTAAATTTCGATAGATTCTTTCCAAAGTCTGTTGTTTTTGCGAAGTAAGTGCTTGTGAGAATATTGATCCTAAGAGAGAATCACCAGAATCTGATTCTTTTTTTAAAGCATCAAGTACAGAAGAAAGTTCTAAAAAATAAGCTCCTAATCCGACAATTTCATCTTTCCGGTTCTTTAATTGGGGGTGACATAGGGCAATTAAAGCCGGGCCTTCTCTAGCTAGTGCTCTCAAAAATGAAATGTCTTTCCTGTTTATAAGAGTAACTATATAAAAGGCAACTTGGCTTTTATCATCTACAACATGAATTAAAGACTTAGACTTGAGTCTTCTCTGTTTGGTTCTTTTGGCTATTTCAAAATCGGTAAATTTCTCGCTTAGTTTATCTACCAGCTCCTTATTAAAAAATGACTCCCTTAAATCAATAGTTATTTCTTCTCCTAGAACTATCATTTGCCTTCCGCATCTAGGGCATGTCCAATCTACCCACGAGCTTGTACTGCACCCCAAATCTTCACAAATCCTTTTTGATATTCTTTTGGGTGTCTTTAAAAGCCTCTCCTTAACTAACTCTGTTACCAATTTTTCAACATATGCTGGTATAGGTGGCTCTAGCAACAATTTCTTATCTCTTAATATTTTCTCAATAATCTCTTGTGTCTTAAGTTTCTCTATAACAAAACGCGTTTCTTTTATATCAAGCTCGAGTACTTTCCTCAATTCCTCCAGAATTTCTTCCTCTGAAAGATTTCCCTTCCCCTGAGAAGAAACATTTAAGAATCTTCTTTGCCATTCATCTTGTCCGTAAGAATAAACATTTGCTCTCTGACCCTTAATAGAATATTCGATACTTTTTAAATCACTGATTCCTATATCCTTATAACAATTTTGTAAATCAGCAATTGCATCATTTATTGGTCTTCCGTCATTGCTTCTTAGCCTAAGGTTAGGACTATGAGAAAGGTTTGTTCTTTTTAAATCGAGTTTATGCATCTGAATCTCAGGATTTTTTTGGCAAATTGCCAATAGGTTTGTAAATACATCTCTGGGGTTACACTCCACATCTTTTCTAGGAGCAAGCAGCTGATCCGGGAATATCTTAGTTTTTAAATAGCTGTGCACGAGGAAAACTTCTTTTTTACTCCTTGATATTATACCAACCCTTCTCTTTTCTAAATCTAATATTAGCAGAGAATAAACCGATTTCTGGGCTTCTTTATTATGCTTTTGTCCTCTCACAAGCACCCCTTCAGACGATTTAGCAATAAAGAATAGAATTTTATCACCTATTTCTTCTGGAATGCGGAGCGCCATTCTTTGCTTTTTGTGGAATGTTAAATACTTGCACAGCGACTTTACAGCTTGTTGATTCAATAATTGCTTTATTCCAGCTTTTGAAATATTGCTGTGAAAATATAGCCACGTCGTAGGACTGCCTAACTTGCGAAATGCACAATATGCATAGACATTAAAAGGAAACTTATTTTTTTCAAACAAATCTTCTGCAAGTTTTAAAAATATTGCTTTCTCTAAAGCTCGACCTGTTTCGTATATGCTTAGAATTTCCCCAATAATTAAAAGATTGTTTCTATAAATAAACCGCCAAAGCAACAACAGCTTCAGTAATTTTTTTGTAATCCTAGAATTTTTGTCAATAAAATCTTCTTTTCGAGCCTTTAATATGCGCTCTAACGATCTTGTTTCCTCTTCCGTGAAAGAAGAAAACAATACTTTAAGCTGATGGCGGTATCTCTCTATTAAGCTTCCATCATTACCAATGGTAACTTCGATATCGAACCACTTCTGTTTATCTTTTCCAAGTAATTTTTCGTATTTCATATTATTTGTTTTGAAAACAACTGGCACTTAATAATCTTGCTATATTCTATCCTCTTCTAATTATCGTATCTGAACATTAGAATGAAAAACATTTATATTTTCCCTGTTCCAATCATGCTGGCAAAAACTCACGCGTTTTACTTCTATTTTTGACAATTCTATAATCTCTGAAGGCCATTCTACTAACAATTAAATCAGCCTTATATTTATTTGATAAATCTTTGATAACATTAACTTCTTTATTTTTCTCCCATTCACACCCTAAAATTATTTTTTTTAAAATAAGCTTTCTAGTAAAAGGAAAAAAATAGTGCTTATCTATTTTATTACAGTCACACAAATTAACCGAAGTCCTGTATTCATTTTCGTATTCCCACTTTTTATATTTGTATTTAAGTAACTTATTAAACAAAAATCTCTCGCGATTTTTTGGGTTATTTAAACCAATTATGGGTCTTTCCCTTACATACTTAACCTTCAAAAGATCGCAGCTAACTATTTTAAACCCTAATGCGACACCTCTATGCTTATCTGCGTAATGCCCCCACAAGAGTGGTTCTTGCCAACCACCAGAGAAACACAATATTCCAAATTTTTTTGATATTCTATTTTTAAATTCGTAATATGGTTTTCTTCTATATCTACCCTTTTTCCCTAAATATGGTAAAAACTCGAAAGGGTCATTTACGTCTCTAATTTTGCTAACTTTTATCAGTTCGCTCTTAAGGTCATATAATGCATCTTTAAATGGAAGAAAATGATAAAAGATTTTACTATCTGTATTCGCCATGCAAATTCACCTATGTTAGTACAAGATAAAGACGTTTCTGTTTTTAAAAAATGCCGCAAAAAGGTAACACTCATTATTTAAGAGTTACCTTAGATTTTACTGGGGGAACTTCATTTACCCCTTCTATTTAATGAAATTATTCTATACCTCATCTTTAACACTGTAAATCATTTTTTTGAGTCGTCCTATCGTATATCGCGAGAGGTAATTCCTATGAAGCGGACCAGAAATACGGCGCGGCAGAAAAACTCTCTGTATACGCCTTATTTATGAATGAAGCAGCTTTGGGATCAGTCTTTCATCTTTTGCTATCTTTTTTAGTGTTCACTTGGCAGAATTAGGACGCCATTTTCGAACCATAAATCAATCTTATTTAGCGGAAAATCTGTCCATTCAATTTTCTCCCGGTAAAGCTCGTGATAGTTGCCATCCTCACAGACTAAAATTGCCGATTTATCTTCATTAACCGTAAGCTTCCAGGCTCCGAACTCCTGTAAGTTATTTTTTGCTCTAGTAGTAAGTAATATTTTATCAATTAGCCAAAATGCTCCACCTTCCTGAGCGACATATAAAACGCCATCAGTATAAAGATATCCGCTTAAATGTTTGTACCAGTTCTCTGCTCCGCTAAATCGTCTTAATTCATTTATCGTTAACATTTCTCTACCTCCTTTTTAATGCAGGAAAAATAACAGTTCCTGCAATCGTTATTATTTTCGCTAGTGCATTTCTCGCACACAGGTCCTTTGTCTATAGATGCTATCGAGCGCAAAATCAGCTTCTCAACCACCACAGTCATCGGCCTATCCTGACTGCATTTCAACCTATATAGCGTCTTAACCATTGTTTCGCTTAACACCGGACTATACATACCTCACTCACCTCCTTCTCCTGAATTTCCACCCACAACACCCCGTCAATTACTACCCAATCTGAAATTTTATCCCAACTTGTTTCTTTAATTAATTTATCTTTTTGTATCCACATTTTTCTATTCCTCCTTTTCTTCATTAGGAAACATCATTGTGATAATGCCTTCCTCATTTACCACCCAAACCTCTACGCCTGCAAACCAGAAAACCTGCAAGCTAAGCGGATTTGGATCATGCTCTTTTCTTGAATCAACCTGCTGCCAGACTTTTTCAATCTGGCCTATGGTTAATTTTTCAGTTACTTCACTAGTTGTAACCTTCTTGATTTCCTGCATTAAAAATCACCTCCTTCATCAAGCAAATTCTGGTGCTTCTCAACAAAGGATTCCAAGCTTTCAGAACCGTTTGGCTTAAATCCTTTCGCCATAAGCTTATAAACGTTCTTCATTAGATTTCTTTCTTCCCAGAGAGCGGATAAGCCGAACGCAGCTTCCGGGAAATCCTCTTGATGCGTTCTGTATTGAGAATCTCGGCTGCTTTGATACCTTTCCATACAGGCATCTGCGCGCAACACCCCATCCTCAAATTTTTCGTTTTTCTTTAACATTTCTTTTTTTACTTGGCTCATGTGAGCCTCCTTTCTTTTGACGCCGAAAATATAAGCCCAATGATTTGAAGGCATTTTCAGGCAACCCAGGAAATGCCGGCTTTTGTCAAGAAAACAGGTATGCCCGAAAGGAACGAGCGCAAGCGAGTGAGTTTCCTGGGGTCCTTGAGAAAAATTGAGACTCCCCTATAGGGGCAGAATACTTCTGATACCTTGCATCTTGAGGCAGACCACAAGTGCAAGGTAGAGAGGAATTATTCTCAAGGATTTTCTTGCACAAAAGTCAATCTTGGGCTATTGTAGGCGGGAAAAAGAAAGAGGATTACGTGACGACAAGGAAAAACAGAAAAGAAAATTTGAGGATGGAGAGAAAAGCGCATAACTATGGAAAGGGCGGCCATTTTGCTCATCCGCTATCAGAAATTTAACACGGCAATTTTATCTCTGTAGTGATTGGCTTGAGACCGGCTTCTTCTCAAACCCTTTTGCCCTGTATTCAATTTTATGGTAATGAATTAAGCCTTGCCTGTCAATGTAGCCAAGGGTTATATCTGCCATTTTAATTTCACTGCCCGATGTTTCTTCGTCAAAGCTTTTTAACTGATTCCTTAATTCGTCAACCCAATTATCGACTCTCATATTCCCTTTCTCCCCGTATAGCTGGTAGGACAGCTTTTAATTAATTTTTCAGAACACATTCAATATTTATAATTTATCTTTACCCCCAAGCACTTAAAGCTAATAGCGTGCGGTAGCCTTTTGGGTGATTTCGTCAACAACCCTCTCGAAGGCTACCGCACGCTCGTTCCAAACAAAATCACCCAAACCAAACCCACAACCAAAAACCCACAAAGGCAGGGCGGGGCAAGCGTATTTATAAACCTTCACGATTGACTTTCAGCTGGAGTTTGCAAGCGTCCTCGCTCCTCAGGGTAATTTTTAAGATATTTTGCGATTTTTTCGCAGGAAGCGCAAGTTTCAGAACCATTACAAACCTCGCAAAAAGGAAGCACTCCCCGAATCTCCAGGCCGGCAGTTGCCTTGCAGGATTTGCATTTAAAAATATTACAAATCTGACAAGATAGAAAAGGCATACCTGAGTGTTCACAATTTTCGCAGTCACCGGTCTGACAAATATCACAAGGGTACTCGCTTTCCTCAAATCCTGAGTTCGCCTCTGGAATCAATTCCCTTATTCTTTCGCTTATCTTTGAAAGGTCTATCGCAGGCAATTCAACCAACTGCAAGCTTATTTTTACGTAGCCAAAGCCTTTACAAGGAAGTTTAACCCTCTTGGTAGCAATACTGCCTTTTGAATTAGCGGTAACAATGCTGTAAGTGTAGAGATTGCGCGCGTGGGCATCATCCTGCGAAGAATGAAACGCTCCCATATCATGGTGCGAATGGATTATTCCGTCACCGCCCAATTCCTCCTTGAATTCACAGTCTACTGAACCTACCTCCTGCTTGGGAATTTTAAAGCTGGTTATGGTGTTATCCTTAACCCAGAATACCGCGCCCCATTCCTTATCTCCCATGCACTGGCTGATATACAACCACTGACTCCAGATACTCCAGGGGATTTTCAAGGTTTCCTGATTATCCCTGTCGCTGCAGAAACCGCATTCACCGTAGTTTTTTATTTTTACTTCCAGAATATTACTCTTTTTTAGAAGATCATTTTCTAACATTTTTTGTATCCTCCTTCCTTTCTCCCCATTTTTTAAGGGCTGCGATAAGTTTTGGGTCTCTAAGCGCGCCTGTTTCAAGCTGTTCGATTATCCTGTCATACTCCTCATTCTTTGCCTTTTCTTTTATGTCTTCAATATCATCTTCAGTATAATGCTCATCACATTCAGAACAGCGCGCCCAACCGTCTTCGGGATCTACTCTCTTGCAATCCGGACAGTAGCCGTAATCGGAATCATCAGGGTTAATTCTATCGCAGTCATCACAATAACCGTAACTATCAGGAATAAAATCGTTGATATTCTCTTCGATGTACTCCCGTTCTTCTTTCTTTGCGTCATCTAGGATTTTTTTACAGATGTGGGAAGATTTCTGTATATGGAGTTTACCTAGATCATCCATCAGGCATAATTCTTTGTATATTCTGGAAGATACTCCTGCTGCCGCGGCAAATACCGCTGGGATTACCCAGGAAGGCGTTACCGTATAACCCTGCTGTTCTACTTCCTTAAAGGAAAGCGGGAATGTCTTGGAGACATTCAGGATCGTGCCGTCATAGCCTATTCTTTGATAGGCAAACTCGTTCTTTTTGCAATAAGCGCAGATAATCTGCTGGCTTTTTAAGTTATCTGTACAGCAGAAAATCTCTCCCCTTAAAACCTGACAGTCCAGAGGTTTTTCAATGCGCATGTCATGGATTTCAATCCTGACCTGTTTTCTTACTGTTAGGATTAGATTCTTTAATGCTTCCGCTTTCTTCTTGCCTACGCAGGTTTCTTCAAAGAAAAGCCGGTTTAGATTGGATACTTCAACTATGTCAGAATCAATCAGGATTAAATCTTCTACGCCGGACATTGCAAGAAGTAAAGCGGTCCAAAAACCTGTGCCTCCACAGCCTACAACAGAAGCAGTCTGCGGAATCTCCAGGCCGTTGATTAAGTTTTGACGTTCATAAATCGCTTGTTCAGGCATGTTTTTTCTCCTTCTAAATGATTTCCTCAATGAGGTTTTGACCAAGCAGTTTTTCAAACTTATGCTTTGCGTCTTCATCCTTATTGGAAAAGATGTTTTTAAGGTTTAAGTAACTTTCCGGAAGGATGACCGTTCCCAAGGATTCAAGATTGATTACCCGGAATGCTCTGATTATCTTAAGAGCAGTTTCTTTGAGCAGGCCTAAGGATTCAGGATTAAGGTATTGAATATCTCCTGTGCAAATTGAGTGTCCTTTATCGCTTAAGCCAAGGTAATGAAAGCCTATTTCCGGATCAGTTACAAAATTCGTAAAGCTTCCCCTTTCGCCGTATACGCCGTAGATTTTAAAAGGGTAATATTTAATAGGCTTCTTCAAGAAATAAGTTTTATGGTTATAATACAGCTTATCTATGAGAAGTAGGCCAGAGTAACCTTCAACAAACATGTCGCTGTCTTTAATCATACAGCTGTATTCGCCTTTAAAAGGGATACTAAAGGTATTTTCTCTGAGTCTGTTTACGAATTCCCGCCAGGCAGCGTCAATCTGCTCAATCAGGCCTGATTTTTTCTTGGCTTTATTTATTAGCTCTGTATCTATCATCTTTCTTTCTCCTTTAAAAGCCAAGAGAGGGAGAAAATTCTCTCCCTCTCTTGGCTTAACGCTTTAACCTGCTTTGACGTACTTTTCCACTTCGATATCATGGCCGTCAAAAGTAGCTGGCAGGTTATCGGTTGAAGTAACTTCTGCGCCGTCAACCAGGATGGTAAAGGAATCAATTCCCTTCTCCTGAAGGATCCTTGTTAGGGTGTCCTTTACGGAATCGCTTCTTTTTACCTCAACCTCTTCTCCTGCGATGGTTACGTTGATCTTCTCGTTTTTCAGTTCGTTTAAGTTCATTTTAGTTATCTTTCTCCCCGTATAGCCGATAGGACAGCTTTTTTAATTCTTAAGCTTCGTAAGCCGTAAGAACTACCTTTTGTAGTTCTTCATTGGCTTCGGCCGTCAGAAACTTGACGGTAGGATAATACTTACCGTCACCAGCTAAATTGGAAGGCATAGCTGCAAACAGCCCACCCTCTTTTTTAGCCAGTACCCGGATGCCTTTGATTAAAACTACATCGGAGACTTTGACGTCTACGAAGGCTTTAAGGGTACTTTCTTCTTTATTTTCTACTTTGAAAATACGTGCTACTTCAATCATGTTACTCACCTCCTTTCGATTTGTTTTTTGTTTTGTTTTTTCTTGGCTCATGTGAAACTCCTTTCTTTTGACGCCGAAAATTAAAACCCAAGAAGTTGAAGTATTTTTTGAGGCACACCACAGAAAATACGGTCTTTTGTCAAGAAAACAGGCATGCCCGAAGGGAGTGAGCGCCAAGCGAACGAGCATCAGTGGAGTCCTTTGGAAAAATTGAGACTCCCCGCAAGGGGCAGAATACTTCTGATACCAAAAAAGCCTTTCCGAGGCAAACCACGAAAAGGCTTTTTAGGTAGAGATGAATTTTTCCAAAGGATTTTCTTGCACAAAAGTCAGGCTTGGGTTATTGTAGGCGGATAAAAAGAAAGGAGGATTACGTGACGGCAAGAGAAAACAAAAAACAAGAAAGGAAGTGAATGATTGAAGTAGTAGTTAAAGACGGCTAAATGGTAAAGTGGGCGATTAAAATTTTATGGCTGGACTGGAAGGCTAGAGGAAATTAGAGTTGAGTTTATGTACTGTCTGACGCATTTATGGCACATTAAAAAATAGGCATTAACTCACTTCAATAAGTTGCGCAAATGGCTTTCCAAAGCACTTGCGCCACTTCGAATAGTTTCTTAGCTCTTTATCCCAACAGCTAAGGCCCAATAGAAATACGCCGGAGTATTCATTTTCTTCAGTCCTTCTAAAATCTTAAACCTACCGTCAAAACCTAATCCGTCAATAACCGACAAATTAACATCTTTCATAATTTTTGATGCGTTCGTATCGCGCATCAAACGTATCATATATGCAATCTTAGCAAATGCGACCTTCAAATGATCAGGCCTAATCGGTACGACAAGGTGATTACTTAACCGTTCAAGCCCCTTATTGATGCTTTCAATCTCTTTGAACGAATTGTCAGCTCCTTTAAGCAGCCATTGCGAATACCGAAAAGATACCTCGAGAATATCGTCAAATATTTCTTCCTGAGAATATTTTGCCTTTCTGAAATCATTCTCCATAGCGCATGTCTTACTAAACGTATTCCGAATATCATCGAGATCTTCAGCCATGCTAAACAAAACCCCAAGGTCAATGATTTGTTTTAAATACTCCATATCACGGCCTTCGGTCAAACGAAGCCCAAGCGTTTTAGGCGAAATCGCGGTCATTTTGTCCCCAACGAGGCCATCAATTGTAGGTATTTTAACAACGACATTCGTATCAGACCAAATCAATGGATATCCATTTAAAGATTTTTCAACTACCTTATGATACGGATGCTCGCAAAACACAACATCTAAAAGAATCGAATCCTCCCTCGGACCAAAGAACGGATCATAGCGAAATTTATAATGCGCTTTGGGGATCTTACTCTGGCGTTCATCTTCTTTTACGGCCTTGAAACCGGATGCTTCCGCAATTGCTTGAAAATTGGCCAAGAGGGGCTCCCTGTCTTTCTCAGGTAATAGAATATCAATATCGATCGAAAGGCGTACCGGTGGAAACTGGTATAATAATATCGATGTGCCACCCTTAAAAATAAGCCCTGGATAAACCTTAAGAAGCCCATCCAACAAGTTGAAGGCGCGTACAGTCTTTTCAAATATTCCGGGATCGCGGATTTTTAACTCTTTTCGTAAGCTCTCTATCTGATTTTTATCAAACATACCATCCTCTTAACAATTATAGAGTTTTACCAACTTCTCGGAGTAGTTGGCAAAACTCTATACCGTAACTCTCTTTTATATCAATAAGTTGTGAAAATATGCCTTCCAAGCACTTTCTACGCTTACTATAGCCATGAATAAGACGGATATCCATCCTATATTCTTGAATCAATTCCCGCCATATTTCCAAATAATCCATCCGACCAATATAATTATACTCTTCTAAATCCATAAACATATCAATCAATATTTTTTCCAAAGTAGGAACATGGTCGACCCGCGGTGATCTGGAAACCAATCCTCTTATAACAACCGGATCATGCGTCACATCAAACGATTTAAAAAATACTTTAGACCTATGCTCCCTTAAAACATTCTGAAATTTAAGGTATACCTTATCATAAACAGAAGGAAGAACATCCTTGCCTACCTCAACAAAAGTAATATGGTGTGTCTGGGTGTGGTGGTAAAAGGATTGCAATGCCTTCGTATCCCATACAACAAAATCAGTGACTAACGGGAATTCTTTCTTAATAAACTGCGTAATATCTTGCGCGCGCGCTACCGTTGGTAATATAAACACTTTCTCCATTGAGCTATAGCAGCCATACCCGGCATCAAAAATAACCTTATCCGCCTTCAATTGAGACAAATAATCCCACAGTATTTTTCTATCCAGGCCCGTATCCCGCGCAATTTGCGACAAAGAAAAATATCGATGTTTTCCCGCGTACTCTTTGACTAACGCTTTTTTATTCAATGTGCACCTCACTTCTAACAATACAAAACTTCCTTAATAATTCCTACGGGATTTAATGAACTTTTCCAAATCTCGTGGTTTCACCCGCCATTGTCCGATTTTGGTCGCTTTGATCTTTTTGGCCTGAATCAAATCCCGAATCCATTCTTCAGTTACACCGAATTTCTCGGAAATATCGCTAACGCTAAGATATTTTTTGAAATCCTCTAC
This sequence comes from Candidatus Omnitrophota bacterium, assembly GCA_028717645.1. GTDB lineage: Bacteria > Omnitrophota > Gorgyraeia > Gygaellales > JAMWDD01 > JAQUNK01. Next base: position 11,566 of record JAQUNK010000009.1, on the reverse strand, counting down.
CATAACGGTTCACCTGTGCTGATTTTAAAGTTTTTGACCATCTAAATACAATTTCAAGCACTTACTATTAGTCCATATTGTATATCTAGAGAAGTCAATAGTCAATAAAAAGAGTTGCGAACCCTGGGAAAAACACAAAAACCTTTGCTCGGTTATTTATAAAAAATGAACAAAGGTTTTGCTTTTAAAAAGCTTAAATTCTTTAATCTTTAAAAAGACATATTTATTGATATCTTTCGCTACTTCTTTATTTCTCTTCAGGCAGATACATTTCTTTTTTATCCTGTGTTTCAGTAGAATCGCTGAAATACGAAGTAGTCCCATCATCATTTATGATGGTATTGAGTTTTTCTTTTTCTGATTCCGATAAGATACCCGCCACGGCTTCGTTATAGTCTTTGTAGATTTGCCTCTCTTCCTTAGACCTCTCCAGCTTTTCCTTCAGGTAATCATAATCACGCTGAAGCACGCCTCTCTGCACATCATCCAATCCTAGCGCGCGCATAGCTTCCAACAGGTCATCCATTGCCTGTCTGCATTGAGATATAGTTTTAAAATAAGCTATGTCAGAAGATAGCTTGGAAACCGCAATGTACTGTTTTGCCTTGGGCATTAAGGTGATGTTTCTAATCTGCTCTTCTGTTACGGGATTGTTGGGCAAAGATAGCTCTTTCAAAGAGTCGCTAGATAATGTTTTTGAATTCAAGTATTCATCCGTAAGGGAAAACAGCTTATTAGAGGTATCAGTCCTGAATTCATCGTTTACTTTGTAGATGGATTTTTCGCCCTTGTTGTTTTCAATCTGGGATGCGGTGATTGTAGTCTCACCCACCACTGATTTGACAAAATCTTTCCTTTCATCAGGGATGCTTATTCTCTTAAAGATATCAGACAGGACGTCAATTTTGCCTCCCTGTGCCAAGGGAATGCCTTCGGCATTCTTCAGGAAGGCAAAGGGGTCTTTATTCTCTTTGCAGGCCTTAAGCGCTGAGTCAATATCAAGACCAGTGCCGACCTTTTCTTTAACACACTCACTTTCGCTTTTCTTCCTTAGCTTATCCATGTATTCGCCGGCCGCCTTCTCGATATCCTCGCATTGGGCGTACCTGAGGCCTAGGCGCATATTAGTCATGGCATTAAAGTGTTTGATGATATCAGCTAAAGTCGGTGAAACATACTCCAACAATAGCATTGGCGCAGCTGCCATGGCTTCGCTAGAGATACCTTTCATATAATCCGATAGGATCTGCTCTGAAAGCACGCTATTAAAACTTGAGGCTAAATCAAAACCGCTGCATCCTTTTGAACCAGATAGGATAGAATAACCTACTTCCGGCTCATCAGGTGGCACATTTGGATGATAATCAAGCCCTCCTCGGTAATAGAATCCGGTCCTTTCTTCGGAAATAGCGCTATCAATGGTATAAGGGCTAGAGGCATTATCTTTAGAGAAGATATCGGCATAGCTTATACTTCTTAATGCCAAGATTAATGCTAGAGATATAATGATTTTCTTCATTTGAAAAGATTAAGTATCCTATCTTTATCCATAAGCCCAGACAAAAAATACCTCTTATTCCTCTTGTTAAATACCGCGATAGCCGGATATGATTTAACTTTAAAAAGGCTGCTCATTCCGTTATCCTGCATAGCTGAGAATCTAAGGTTTTCTAGTTCCCTATCAGAGAAACCTTTGGCAAAGGCCTCAATCCTGATTTCGGGGTGGTTAAGGTAAATATCTTCTATCACCCGGGATTCTTTCTCGCAAGTTGGACATCCTTTTAGCATGAAATAAAACAGATACCCTGTTCCGGTTTTAACATCACCTCCTGAATCTTTAAAAGTATCGCTGGAATCAGGCTCAAGTAGACCTTTAGTTTCCTTCATTACCTCAAGCTCCTTTGCTTCTCTCCTTAGCAATTCCTGGGCTAAGATGAATTTCTTAATCCTTTTTAAATTCCACTGTAAGTATGCCTTTGCGCTTTCCGGATCAGGCTTATCCAAAAAATCCCTTACTTCTTTAGGCGGAACATAGATAGTTACCCGACCTGAAGGGCTAATTATCGGCTCAGCCCATTCTTCTTGGATAGCTTCGGAAGAATTATTAGTTTGCGCTATTGCAGGTTCTTGTTGTATTCCTATATCTTGGAAAAAATCAATCCGTCTATACAGAAAGATGTTTTCTGCTTTTGCCAAAGCAAGGTGCGATAAAAAAATAATAAACACAAGAATAAATAATCTCATTTATTAAGTCTTGATATGAAGCCATTAAAATCAGACAGGCTGGTTATTTTCTGCTGGCTGCCGTTATAGGTAATCAGATAAACCGGTGTCTTAAGGATATTAAATTCTTTTGCAAGGTTACCGCTTAGGTCAATGCTGAATTCAACACCGCTACCAAAAAACTTCTGTTTCGTAAGCAATTTCTCTTTTAAATTATTTTTGCCACCAATAATAACTCCTTTAACCGCCCAGCTAGGATTGTCATTCTTGAATTTGATTAACGAATTAACCGCTTGATCAAAGGAACTGTCGCTAAGGCCAATAAATAGGGTAATCTCATTACCGCTGGTATTTTTATTGAGGTTATTGGAGATTTTCTTTTCTATAGCTGCGACTTTATCTTTTAATTCAGGATCCAAGTTAAGTTTTTGGCTTTGACAGTCGCTACAACCGCTTTGCTGTATTGAAGTATCTTTTTCATCGAAAAATCCCGCAATTACACAAGCGGGATTGAATAATATAAAAATACTTAAGACTACACTTAATAAATACAGCATATTCTTCTTCTCCAATATACCCAAAGATATTTGCCGCTAGAAGATAACTTACCTGATTCCCAGGTTGCCGGGTGCTGGCCTATTCTGATGCAACCGCTTGGATTCGGATAGATTAACTCCAGCTTATCGCTTTCAAAAGAAGGAATAAAACCTGTTGTTTCTAAAACAATGTGCGAAATAGAACCCAAAAGCGAAGCTATGCTTACTGCCCTAGTTGCAGCTATTGCGCTTCCCACTACTTCGCTCTGATGCGTAACAAAGCCGCGTCTGGGGTAAGTCGCTCCCCAGAATCCCATGCACAGATCATCCAGGAAGGCGCCAGTGGCAGCGCAGGTTAAACCGCTAGCTGCTGAAGCAATGCTTTTTGGATGCAAAGCCTCAATAGCCCCTATACGCCACTCTGCTGAATCAAGTTCCGATAGATACTTGATAAATGGGCCTGTTGGTAATTTATCTGGACACTGCATATCGATAAAAGACATAATCTCATCCCTGAATGGAAACTCATACACGTGCGCTTCATTAAACTGCAGGTTAGTGCCGGTTATCTTACTAGAGCTGGATCCGCTTGAAACCCCTACAGGCAACCCGGTAAACCCGGACATTAGGCTTTTAGTTCCCTGGCTTGCCATATCAACGATAACCGGTTTTAACGAATCGATTACCGTGTCGCCCGGGCGCTTGACGGTTTCAATGAGCAGGGCAGGTTCCCAATACATGATTACGATCCCAGGGATACCAATAGGATTTACGCATACACCGATTACCCTTAAGTCTATGCAGTTTAAATTTACCATTCCCAGGATATCGGTTGCTTCAAGAGCAAAAGCTTTTCCTAATAAAACGAATAGGAACAAAACAATGCTGAAAGCCTTCTTTAATTTAGAGGTCATTGTTTTATGAGATCTTCATAATGAAACAGAGAGCGTAATACGGCGGTAGTATATTATGTGCTTGACCACCGCCTACACTGCTGGTATTTGAAACTTGCGTCCCTGTGCATAAAGGAGAGCTGTGTCCGTCATACCTGCTATAGAATGTAGGCTCATTGTAATTATGCGTATGCGCAGGCATCTCAGCAATAGTTAAAGTATGCTTTGCTTCTCCTCCAGACTTGGTCAATGTTCCGGAAACATTCGTCATTGAAACACCGCCGTTATCCTGCCTTGCTCCCACCACAAACCTATCCCTTAAATCAGGAGTGCCATTAGTGCCATCGCAAAGCTGCCAACCTGCAGGTATGGAAGCGACAGTACCAGACCAGATAACGATTGAACCTATGGCAAGTGAGTCATTTTGACTGCCTGGTGCAGGCACAGTGCTGCCGACAACAGCTCCAGATATGGAGCTGGTAGGCAGGTCTCTTGCCACAAGATTAGTCCACTCCTGAGGTACAGTAGTTGAAACCGTAAAAGCGCTTGTGCTTGAAGAGATGGTATACGCGTTCTGCCAGGGATTGAAAGCACTCCAGGAAGGATTTAAATACCCCGCGCTTTGTAATGCCTGAATACTTACGGGCCAGGCATTGTTAGTTGCGCAATAGGAAAGCGCTGCCTGTTCTATTGTGGACATCTCCAAAGCAGTCTTTTCCCCTGCTTTTATCTGCATTTTTTTGATAAAAACAGGCGTAATGGATGAGGTTAGAATTACCAAAACCCCAAGAGCAATACAGAGCTCAATAAGGGAAAAACCCCTCTTATTGTTTATAGATGTATTTTTTCTCATACTTTAACTTCCAGGTTCTTGATTCCGGTGTCTTGCTAACACTCACTAGATCGTTGTTGCCTTGATTTACAATTACGATCTCGCTGCCAAAGCTTTCAGGGGTAACCAGGCCTTTCGGCAGAAATGTGGACACCGAAACGCTTGAAGCGTTAGAGGTGATTGTGTAAGCATTGCCAAAAGGATCCACATCGTTTGATTGCTGTGCCAGGTAGCCGGGGCGAAGGTCGGCTAAGGCCGCCGGCCACGCCCCACGCTCACTGTAGAATCTCGTGCTTGCCAGAGCTATTGATTCAAGCTCTGTCATCACCCTTTGCGCTGAAACAACCTGACGTATTTTTGCCGCTGAATAAAACGCTGCGGCAATAAATACCCCTGCCAGCATAAGCACAAGGCTAAGCTCGGCTAAACTGAATCCCTTCCTCCTTTTTAAAACGTTATCGTCCATGTCTCAGATGCATAGCTTGTTGCTGCCGCGCTGTTGGCAAACAATGCACTCAGGCGCGCTGCCGCGGAAGCACTTACGCCGGTAAGTGAAATATCCACTTTATTGGCGTCGGTGTTCGGGTCTATCGCGTAGTTGCCGCCCCAGGGATTCGAACCTGTTGCGGAAAATGCAGCAGGCAGATACCCTGACGTCTGCAGGCCTGCTACGGTTATTCCGGTATAGGTCATATTACCGCCTGCAATGTAGCTTTCCGCAGCCGTCCTTAAAGCCTTGACCGATTCAGAAGCCGAATGCACCTTGGCGTTCTCCCTGATGCCGCTGGTCAAACCTACCGCCATAATCAGAAGCGCGATGATGCTTATGACCAGGACCAGTTCGATCAGCGTAAAACCGCTTTTCTTGCTCCTTAACCTCATTGCTCTCACCTCCTTTCTCCTAAAACTTAACATTGCCTCCCGCAATGTTGGAAAGATTGCTGTAAACCGGCATGATGAATGCCGAGACAACAAATAACAGAATCAGGGCGCAAAACACTAAAAGCGCAGGCTGGATAAAACTCAAAATTACGCGCGTGCGCCTTGAAACCTTCTCAAAATAATACTTGGAAAGATTCTGTAGATACTCATCAAGCGAACCCATCTCCTCACCCTTTCTTACCGAATAATAAATAAATGACGGAAAGAACGGATCCTTTTGTAACGCCTGCCAGAAACTTAGGCCGCTTGCGATGTAGTCTTTTAGCCTGCCAATCTTTTTAGCTAAGAACTGATAGGAAGTGGTTTCCTCAATCAATGAAAGCGCATCAGCGATATTGATGCCGTTTCTTGAGAGGACCGCAAGGTTAGAGAAAAACGCGCTGAAAGCCGCGTCTTTTGCAACCGGGCCGAAGAGAGGAATCTTGTAATAGTAAGAGGCGATCCTTCCAGCCGGGCTTTTCCTGAACCTTGAGTAAATAAAAATACCAACAACGGGAAACAATAGGTAGACAAACCAGTAATCCTTCAGGAAATGACTTAAAAATAAAAGCAGCCTGGTTGCAAAATAACTATTGCCGTTTATGGGAAGAAGCGCTTCCAGGTGCGGAATTACCTTAAAGGAAACATAGAACATTATTCCAATGAGCATAGAGAATACGACTGCCGGATAAATCACAGCGTTCCTTAAACTGCTCAAGAATTCCGCCTCCCTGGAATAATACTGCGCCAGGTCAACAAAGACCTGCTCAAGAGATCCGGATTTCTCTCCTACCTTAAGCGTGTTTAAAACCAGCCAAGGGAAAACTTTTGTTTTCTCAAAGGCCTTAGCCAGAGAAAAACCATTGGCAAGATCATATTCGATTCCCGATAAGGCTTTAGACAATACCTTATCAATGGATGACTCGCGAAGAGCGCTTATCGCCTCGTTCATGGCAATACCGGTTTTAAGCATATTGGCCAGATCCTCAAAAAATAAAGACAAGCTTTGCGCCTTGACGCTCTTCTTTTCCAGGACAAACTTTATTGACTTAAAGAAATCCGCTTCCAAGGATAATATGTAATAATTTTTCTCTTTTAGCCTTTTCGCTATTTCTGGGTATGCCCCCCGCTCAAAGCCTTTAATTTCATTGCCGGTTTGAGTCAAGACGCTGTATCTGTAATACATCTATCCGAGTATCCTTTCCGCCTCTTCAAGCGAGGTTTGCCCTTTTAAAAGAAGCGTTCCTGTATCCTGCTCCAGAGTTAAATATGCCTTTTCTCTCCATTTGTGCCGAAGCTGGTCAAGTTTCCCGGAAGCAACCATATCGCGAATTTCCTCGTCAAAATCCAAGATCTCGGCAATCACGGTACGGCCTTTATAACCTCCCTGGCAGTGTTCGCAACCGCCTGCCTTAAACAAGCGAATCTCATTTTCGTTTTCGCCAAGAAGAAAATTCTTAAAAGAATCAGGCATGTTTTCCTTTTTAACCTTAACTCTTTTCCTGCAAAAAGGACAGAGCTTGCGGATCAGTCTTTGGGAAATGACGCAAAGAATGCTGTTTGCGATGTAAGAAAGGTCTATACCTAAGTCATGCAGCCGGTAAATGGAATCTACCGCGGTGTTGGTATGCAGCGTGGAAAGCACCCTGTGTCCGGTAATGGATGCGCGGATTGCTTCCTGCGCCGTATCAGGGTCACGGATTTCACCGATTAAGATGATATTAGGGTCATGCCTTAAAAAAGCCCTTGTGGCATGGGCAAAGCTTATGCCCTGTTTCTCATTAATCTGCACCTGGTTTATAAGCGGCATCTTGATTTCCACAGGATCCTCAATGGTTAATACTTTTGTGGAAAGGTCTTTAAGCTGGTTTAAGATGGCATAAAGAGTAGTAGTTTTGCCGCTTCCTGTGGGCCCGGTGATAATGATAATTCCGTGGGGCTTACGCACTATGCGGCTGATATTATCAAAGTGCATCTGGTCAAATCCCAGATTAGGCAGAGTAATCAGGGTCTTATTTACATCCAGGAGCCTTAAAACCAAGGCAGGACCAAAAATAGAAGGGATGCTCGATACCCGGATATCTACCGAGTGATCCGAATAGGTATACTGGAACCTAGCATCATGGAAGCGGTAAAAGTCAGAGACAGTAATCTCTGCGCGGCTAAATACCACATTGATTAAGTTGTTATGCACCTCCAGGGGAATACAAAACTTAAAGTAGAGTATGCCGTCAATCCTAAAACGTATGGTGGATATTTCTTCTTCAGGCTCAATGTGGATATCGGTGGCATTATGAATAACCGCATCATTAAGCAGCTCATCCAAGAGCTCTTTTAGCTCATCGCCAACAACGCCTCTTTCCTTAAGCAGGTTTATTCTCTTGTCAATCTCCTGCTTTATTTTTTTATTCTTGAGCAGCTCCAGATGCGCCCGGATTGCGCCCTCGCTGCCAATATAAAACTCTTTGTCGCGCAGCCCCAGGCTGGCTAAAAGATCAGTTGCTTCGATATCAAAAGGGTAGGCGAAAATAAAGCTAAGTTCGTTCTCTGTTTCAACCGGAACAAATGCCCTGTCTATCAGGAAATCCAGGCCTATTTTCTCTATTACAGGAAGATCTAAGACATACTTTTTGTCAAAATATTTCCAGCCGACCTGTTTACTCAAGGCTTGGGCAATTGCTTCGTCGCTTACAAAATTGTAATACTTTAGGATCCTGCCCAGCCTTTGCCCGGGGCTAGTGCTCCTTTGGATAGTAAGAGCGAATTCAAGCTGTTCTTTCGTGACTACTTTGGAGCTTAAAAGGATGTTTCCTATTTCTTGTACAGGCATTTTAGTTTACGAAGTTAAGTTTAAATAAGCTTCCGTCAACCTGCTTAAAAGTAACGCCCGTAGGCTCAATTTGCTCAACGGTCAACTTTGAAGCTATAGAATCCCCTTCCTTAAAAACATAAGGAGTATTTTTAAGGCTGATCTGGCCTTCTTTTAGGTTATCCGCTATCACTAAAAGCTGTAATTTAATATCCGAGGGATCTACCAAGGAAACTTTTTCCCCTTGGTTAAGCCCACCGGACACAGAGGAAACATCCGACTTTCCCTGGGGAAGGGCTTTATCAATTTCAAAGATCTCTTTTTCCGCCTGTCTTTTCTTTAGCATTAGATCGCTTTTTTCAAGGTCAAGCTTGATGACTTCGAGTTCTTTTTGCTTATTTTCCAAGACCTCTCTGTAGGCTCTTATATTCTCCAGGTCCTGATCGCTGGAATCATCAATTGGCTTTGTTTCATCTTGAACTGCTTCGGCTTTAACAGGATTCTCTTCTTTAGGAAGAATTTTATTTTCCTGCGCCTGAATCTTCGTTTTAGTATCAATCTTATCTATTGCCGAGAGATTATCCTGACAATAGCCGTTTTTAAACACTATTACCGCCATAACAAACACTAACAAAAACAATAGCCTCTTCATTTTTTATCTTCCTCCTTTTTTAAGCCCCATAGAGTCGCATGGTTATAGTCAAGATACCTTTTTCTATGCTTACATCCAGGACATCAAGGGGCTTGGATTCTAGTATTTTATAAAGCGCATCGAGCAAATACGCGTTGCGCTGTTTTCTCAAATCGAAAGAGCAGAAAAGGTCAACTTGCTTTATCCCCTTGTATTGGGACTCCTTGAAAAAATTCCTGATATTTACCAGGTCTTTTGCGCCGATAACCTTAACCTCGCAAGGCGCGCGGTAATAGAAAGAGACTTCTTTTATGTCGTTAAATACATCGAGATAAAACTTTTCCAGGGAAAGCGGCTTCTCACTCTTATATTTGACCAGAGTTGCCTGCTCTTTTTTAATTTGACTGATTTCATTAACAGCGTTTTTTATGCCGCGGTTAATTGTGTTTATTTCCGAGGCAAGATTCCACAGCAATACCATTAAAGCCAAAAGTGTTACTACAAAAATCAGGATTATTCTTTTCATAGGTTTATTAATTTAGAGGGTGAACCAGCGGATCCTAAGATAATCCGGCTGGCTCACACCTTTTAGTTTTGATTACTGCTGTTTCTGCTCTTCGGGAGCTGCTGCTGCGCCGGTTTCGGTCTTGTTCTGCTCTGAAAGAAAATTGATTTTCTCCGTATCCAGGAATAACCACAAATCATCCTGCCCTTTTTTTGCCCAGGACGCCCTGACCGGCAAATTGCAGACCTTTCCCACGAAATACTCGTTATGCTGTTTGCTTACTTTCCTTGAAAGCTTTCCGATAATAAACGACATTTCACTCACCTCCTTTTTAGGGAATATCCAGGGTAATTTTTAGCCCTGGATTATCCTTCACTAGAATGTTTTCAGTTTTAGCCCGCTTAAAAACTCTGGATAAGCGCATTTTACTGAAAGGCCTATCCTTCAAATCAAAAGATAAAATTGATTCAAACCTGTAACGGCCGTTTGACGCTTGCCTTATAGAGATTAGCTCTAGGCTGTATTCAAACGGCAAAACTTTAAGAAAAGCGTTAAGGTAATAAGGGAAATTTATCTTTTTCTTGCTTCGTAAAATGTCTTTGTATTTCGCTAAGTAATCTTCCTCTAGCAACTTGCTTAATGAGGATGCTTCGAGCTGCAAGTTTCTTAAGCGGCTGGATGCCGTTTTATTTATGCTGTAAACCCCTAAGAGCGCAGCAAATAATACTGCGATAACTCCCAGCATTATCCCAATCCTTAAAACACGCTTCTTGGCAACCTCTAGTTCCCTTAAATGGATGAACTGCTCAGGAAGCATATAGTGCATGGAAAACTTACCCTGCTTTAATCCGGTCAAGGCAGGATGTTTGTCTTCGACATAAACAATATTCTCTTTTGTCTCGAAGCCGCTTGAGACAATCTCATCCAATATTTCTTTGCTATTGGTAGCAATCAAGAATTTAATTTCTTCTTCGCTTTTATTCAGAGATTTATAATGTTCTTCGCTTCGCTTTAACTCTGTAGTAATAGTCTTTAAGAATTTTGTGAGCCTGCGCGGAGTGGTAAATACATCCTTGTTAAAAATCGTAAGCAAGACCTGGTCGCCTAAATGGTCCAGAAAAACTACCTTCTTATTTTCATCCGGCAGTTTATTGTTTCTAAGGTACTCCCTTAAAGCAACTGCGTAAGGGACCAGGAGCTTGACATTTCCAAAACCAAGATATTTATAAACCTCGTTAATCCTGGGTTTCTCAACGGCGATAACCTGGAAGAGGTTTTCGGATATTCTTTCCGACTGCGTCAGGTATTCACCTGTAAAAGCCGATGACAGAACTTCATCGCGCCTTAAAGGAATCTTCTCCGGGGCAGCGACCTGTTTTTGCAAGGTATCTATGACCACAACTGAAACTTCCATAGATGAACCCTTAAAAACAGCCTGCATATCGCTCTTAGAAGCAATGCCGGTCTTACCGTCTAAATCGTAGTAAATATCGTTATCAAAAATTAGGTAGTTCATCTTTGTAATATTTTAGGGGTTATAAAGATTACCAGTTCTGTCCTGGTATTGGTTTTGCTTTTATATTCAAAAAACTTTCCCAAGAAAGGCAGGCTGCGTAAAAACGGTATGCCTTTTTCACTAACATTGTCGTTAGAGGTAATCAGTCCTCCTACGGCAATAGTCTCGCCATCCTTAATCTTAACTAGGGTGTGCATAGACTTGGTTGAAGTCTTGGGTGCCTCAATGGTCGTGCCTTGCCCCATGTCAATGCTCCTAATAGCATCAAGTGTGGTTACCACAGGAGTAAGCTGTATCAGTATCCGGTCATCCAGGATGCTGGCCATGAGCCTTAAAGACACTCCTTCCTGCACCTGATCAGTGGTTGCACTTGTTGAAGCAAGGCCTGCCGAGCTTGTCGTGGTCGTGGTATTGGCAACGTAGCTGGTTACAGTGCCCACCTGAACCATGGCTGCTTGGTTATTAAGTAGCATTATCTTTGGCTGGGAAATCACTTCCACTCTTCCTTGTGACTGAAGGCCTTTAATGAGCGCACTTATACCGCTAGAACCTGTTCCTGAATCATCCTTAGGTCCAGTGGCAGTTAAAGTGAATAACCCGGATGAAGTAATGCTTTGAGCCGCAAAGTTAGAAGATAAACTCAATTGCTTTATATCTCCTAAGTTTTTGTAAATTGCATTCCAGTCTATGCCAAAAGTGT
>JAQUNK010000008.1 GCA_028717645.1 Candidatus Omnitrophota bacterium | reverse complement strand
ATTCCCTTAAGGTATCGTCCGGATAGTCCAAGTTACCGCCTGAATCAATATCCACTTCTGTAGCAAAAAGTACTTTAAAGTTCTTTAGCCCTTTATTTATTTTTTCGATCTCTGCCTTTTTCTTCTTTAATTCCTCCAAGCTCAATCCACCGGCAACCTTCAGGCTCTGCGAATGGTCGGTCACTGCAATGTAGCCATAACCTCTTTTAATAGCCGCGGCAACCATTTCCTCGATGGTATTTGAACCGTCAGACCAGTCAGAATGCACATGCAGGTCTCCGCGGATATCGCTTAATTCAATCAAGTGCGGAAGTTTGCCTTTTTTTGCCAATTCTATCTCGCCGCGGTCTTCCCTCAACTCCGGTTCAACATAGGAAAGCCCGAGCTTAGTAAATATTTCTTCTTCAGACCTACCGGCAATAAATCTTTCCTTTCCTTTTCCGGAAAATAAACCGTATTCGTTTAATTTATAGCCTTTTTTGATCGCCAATTGTCTTATTTTGATATTGAAGTTCTTTGAGCCGGTAAAATAAAATAATGCCGCGCCAAAGGATTTTTCTTCGACTACGCGTAAGTCTACTTGGACATTGTCAGCCGTCAGCACCGAAGACTTGGTCGCTCCCTTTGCCTGTACAGTTTTTACCTGTGGGAAGCTGGTAAAGCTGTCCATTACTCTACCAGGAGCCCTGGAAACCACAAGGATATCGATATCGCGCACAGTATCCTTTTGCCGGCGCAAGCTCCCCGCTGCACTGATCTTTTTTATCTCCGCCAGTTTCTTTAACTTAGTAATAAATTCTTCTGCCGTGGCGTAGGCAACGGATAAGAGCATGCGCTCCTTGCCTTTTTTCAATATCTCGATGCCGCGTTCGATGTTCTGGATGGTCTTTTCTTTTATCCCGGGTAAGCCGTTGAGCTTGCCTTTTTCGATGGCCTTTTCCAGGTCCGCTACACTTCTGACTTTAAGTTCCTTATAAAGCAGGTTGGCGGTCTTCGGCCCGATGGAAGGTATCTCCAACAGTTCCAGAAGCCCTTCGGGAATCGACCTCTCCAGTTCTTTTAAGAATTTTAGTTTTCCGGTACGTACAATTTCGCTGATCTTCTCTGCCAGATCCTTGCCGATGCCGGGTATTTGGTTAAGCTTATCTTCCTTGGCCAAATTAGCGATGTCTTCACTTAAGGATTCGATGTTTAGAGCGGCGCGTTCATAGGCGCGGATACGAAAAACATTTTCTCCTTTGATCTCCAGGATCTTGGCGACATCGCGGAATATTCCTGCGACCAGTAAATTATCCATTTTTTGCGGTAATATTTTTATAAACAGTAAAAGCCGGCTTTTTACTAAAATCCGTATTCACCAGGCCGAAATAATCTGTGCCGTTGTTCCAGTGCCGCGGCGTATCGCGGAAAAAGGCCCAGAATATTTTTTTCACACCTTTCCATTCCAGCGGTTCGGCATAAACTTTTTTTACCCAACCCGCCTGTTCTTCTTCAAGCGGATTATTGCCCAACCACCAGTCGGTGGTATTTCGCTCTTTTACCCCCGGACAGCCGATCTCCGTAAACCAGATCTCTTTTTGACTATCATTATTTTTTACTAGAACCGCGCGCACCTCGTCATAGAATAATTTTAATATTTCCATGGCGTTCGGAATAAGCGGGTTGGTAAAAGGATGGATATTGACTATGTCAAAATATTCTTTTGCGCCGTATTTGTATATCTGGCCAAGGTTACGAGTAAAGTTTTGGGACAAGCCGCCCATGAGCACGCGCGCACTAGGGTCTTCTTCTTTTATGGCCGGATAGACCTTTTTTAATAAATTCGTATATGTCTCTAGGCCATCCTGCGGCTGCCAGTAGATCTCGCTATCCGGTTCATTCCAGATCTCCCAATACTTTACATCGCCCTTAAACCGGTTGACTGTTCTTCGCGCATACGCGGCGAATAGATCAATATCCGGAGCGCTGTTCCAGGCCCCTTTCCAGGGCGTATTATACTGCAGCACCCCCAGGATCTTGATCTGGTTTTGCGCCAATATCCGGACTATCCGCTCATACTTGTCAAAGACGAATTTTCCCTTACTCGGTTCTATGTCTTCCCACAAGAAATCCGTACGCACAAAGCCGATACCCGCCTCTTTCATCAGGCGAGCTGCCTGAACGATCTTGGCCTCGTCGTAAAAATCATTATTCAGGCCATCCATCCACGGGAAAAAATCCAATACTCCGTAAGGGCTCGGGGAATCTCTCTTATCCGCGCTCATTTCAATGCTTCGGCCAAGGCCTCATTATTCGGGTCGAGCTCCCTGGCGCGGCCCAGGTAAAACTGATATTTATTCAGATCGCCCTTCTTTTTATAAGCCTGGGCAAGCCTGGCGTTGGGCGTGGCAAAATCCGGCGCAAGCCTTACTGCTAATTCCAGCTCTTTGATCGCTTTATCGACATTGCCGCCGGCAATAGCAGGCGCCATAAGATAATATGAACCCAGGCCCAGGTGCGCCTCTGACAGGTCCGGAGACAGATCCACTGCCTTCTGGAAATAGATCTTTATTTGTGTGCCATAGGAAAGTTTATCAAAAAAACCTCCCTGTGAAGAACGCCTGGCATTGATACTGGCAATAAGCATATAAACGATCGCTTTATTCCGCGTATCGATATCTTTCCTGTTCAAAAGGCCCCTGGCCAGTTTCATGGCTTCGTTTAATTTATTATTATAATAGCGGATATAGCAGGTAGTGGTCAGGCTCGGTATGTGTTTAGGTTCGCGTTTCAGTATTTCGATCAATATCTCTTCTGCCTCATTAAATTTATATGCCCGCCTGAAAACCTCGGCCTTTCCCCAGAGCGCGTCGATATTGTCCGGATCAGCTGCTAATACCTTTTCAAATTCAGCCAGGGCAAGATTATCCTTACGCATCCTCAGAAGGTCCAGGCCTGCGTCCAGGGGCGTAGCGCCCTTGATATTCGGGCCTCTCGCTGCTATCTTCTGGCATTTATTTCTGTAAATTACATCCAGGTAATAAATAGCGCCGGCTAATAATATCAGTATGAATAAAATACGTATCTTCTTCATTTCTCTACTTTTAAATCGTAACTTGATTCGATAGCTTTAACCAGATTTACCAGAACCGAATTTACCGTTGCCGGCATACCCAGATCCTCTGCCTGGCGCACGATCACGCCGTTAATAAAATCTATTTCCGTGCTTTTTTTACGCAAGACGTCCTGCAGCATCGAAGAAGTATTTTGTGCCGTTGCCTCACAAACCGCTTCTACCTTAGCCAGGGGATCATCATAAATCAGCTTTATCCGCTTTTTCTTGGCCACCCTTACCGCTTCATTCACTGCTTCTTTCAAGATCGTGCGCGTGCTCACCAATTCAACCAGTCTTCCGTTATTCAAACGCGTGATCGCGGTGAGGGCGTTGATACCGACATTGATGATCAGCTTTGACCAAAGTAACCCCTTGATATCGCGCGATATTTTCGTTTCCAGGCCCACGCGGTTAAAGATCTCGCGGATACGCCGCATCTCTACGGTGATCTTTCCGTCTAATCTGCCGATGACCGTCTCTCCCTTACCGGCATGCCGTACTGAGCCATATCCTAAAAGCGTCGCACCCATGTTCGTTGAGCCGGCGATCACTCTTTCGGATCCCGCGCCTTCGCTGATTATTTCTATGTTGCCGATACCATTTTGGATGCTTAAAACAGTGGTGTTTTCAGCAAGTAGCGGCTTTATCGTGTTGACAGCTTGCTTGGTATGATACGACTTAACACAAATAATGACCAAGTCCGCATCTTTGATGTCACTTGCCTGGGTGGTGGCGTTGACCTTTGCGCGCCAAGCTCCTGATATACCTTCGACGGATATCCCTTCTTTATCAATATGTTCAGCCCGCTCTTTATTCTTATCGAAGAGCCAGATCTCTTCTTTGGACTTGGCAAGGTACGCAGCCAAAAGGCAACCCATCGCACCCGGCCCGACGATCACTATCTTCATAAAAAACCTCCGTTAAACTTTTTCTAGCGTATTCTCTAAGAACGGTATCACCCTCTGGCTTTTGAATTTTTTCTCAAGATGATATTCGATAAAAGAATTTAAAATACCGTCCAGTTCCCTTTTTATCTGCGGATTGAGCCCCAGGCGCAGGTCTGCCGAAAGATCGTTTTTCTCGATATACAGTATCGTAGCAATGGTCCCGCGGAAGATCCAGCCCGCATGGATATCTTTCTTAAAACACCTCGGGCACAGCAGCCCGCCCAGATGATTACTGAATTTTGATTGCGAAGTGATCTTGTCATTACAGGAAACACAGGAGTTCAGGTGCGGCTTAAATCCGGATAAAGACAATGCCTTGATCTTATAGATGGTCGGTATCCGGTCATAAACATTATTTTTATCCATCAGGCTCAAGCACTCTATGGTCAGGTTAAACATCGCCTCGTTCTTGTCTTCTATTGCCGAAAGCGCACCCAGGAGCTCCATCATAAAGCTTGCCTGGCCGAATTTATACATGTCATTCCTTAAAAATGAAAAGTTGTCCCTGAGTTCACAGCCACTTACTAGGTGCAGGTCCGTATCCCTTTTTTTATAAAAAATTATCTCGTTATGCGAAAAAGGCTCCAGGGTGCTGGCGAATTTGTCCGGCTCGGTCCTTATGCCTTTCAATAAGCCCTGGATCTTACCGTGTTCCTGCGTATAAAAGGTAGTGATCAGGCTGGTTTCACGGAAATCGAAAGTCTTTATAACTAGTGCGTGGGTTTTATGGATAGACATGGTTTAAAATCTTTTCTGCGCGTTTTTGCATCGCTATTCTCTGCTTCTCTGTTTTATCGTCAAACCCCAGGAAATGCAGCAGGCCGTGGATAACATAAAGCAGTAATTCATATTTTGAGGATGTGCCGAAGGCCCTGGCGTTCTTCTGCGCCGTATCGGCAGAAACTACGATTTCCAGCTCCTCGCCCAGGTCAAAGGCAAGGACATCGGTAAAGCTTGCACTATGATGGAATTTTTTGTTCAATTTTCTGATTTCGGCATCTGAGACAAAAACGACGTTGACCTTTGCGGCTGCCAGCTTTCCTTCGCACCGCAAGGTTTCACGAACGGCTTTTTTTATCTTTTCCGTGATGACGGGAACTTTCTTCTGTAGATTTTTTATCTCTATCTTCACTTGCTGTGTCTTCCGGATAGGTTACGCGGGCATGATAAATGCCGCCTAAGATACGGATAAATGTTTTGGAAATAGTTTCCAGGTCCCTTAAGGTCAGGTCGCAATCATCCAACTGGCCGTCGATGAATTTATTATTTACGATCTTATGCACCAGCTCTTCCATGTTTGCGGGCGAGGGCTCTTTGATGCTACGCGAAGCAGCCTCAACCGAATCCGCCAGAAGTACTATCGCCGTTTCTTTTGTCTGTGGCCTTGGCCCGGGATAGCGGAAAACCTCTTCTTTGATCTCGTGTTCCAAGTCAGATTCTTCCAGGGCCCGGCGGTAAAAATAATAAACCAGGCTCGTACCATGATGTTGTGAAATAAAATCTATGATCGCCGGATTGATCTTGTATTTCCTGGCCAGGTCTATGCCCTCTTTAACGTGGTTCATTACCACTAGCTTGCTCATCGAAGGAGCAAGTGCCTCATGGGTATTATCTTGAGTGAGTTGATTTTCGATGAAGTACCCTGCCTTGGCCACCTTCCCGATATCATGGTAATAAGAACCTACCCGCGCCAAGAGCGCATTGGCACCAATGGCTTCAGCGGCCGCCTCGGCCAAATTACCGACGACCAGGGAATGGTGGTATGTGCCCGGAGCATTAAGGATCATTTCACGTAGCAGCGGGTTATCCCGCGTATCGGAGAGTTCAAGCAGGCTCATATTAGTTATTACTTTAAAAAGATATTCAAAGAACATCAATAACGGCAGGGTAATTACCCCGGAAATGATACCGTTTAAAAAGATCCACAGGTATTCTTTCCATCCGGGGAAATGAAAACGTTCCAGCGTATAGAAACAGGCCAGCTGGACCAGGCCTACGAAAAAACCGGCGCGCAGGATCACTTCGCGTTTACGCGCATGAAAAACCAGCAAAATTGAAGTTACTCCGCTTACCAGGGCCAATACCCCCAAAGTGACGGTATTATCCCCTAAAAACATGAGTATGATACTGAAACCGACGGTGAATAATAAGGAAAGCATGAGGTCGCCGAAAAGGATGGTCAAAAGCATAGGCATGACAGAGAAAGGGATGAATAAGCCTGACCTATAATCGACGAAACAGATGCTCGCGGAAAGGGCAAGCACAAAAAGAAGCAGCGGGTATAGGGACTTATACTTTGGCCGCAGGCTCAATGACCGGCTGGTATCCAGGTATGCCAGGAGCGAACTTAACACTATGGGCACGATAAAGTTCAGGCTCAAGACATAGGAAACGGCGAATACGAGCAGTATCCCGAAAACTAGTTTGATCCTTTTTTTCATAAATAATTCAGTTTCTGGTAGGCCTCAATGATCTTTTGCACCAATTCATGCCTGACTACGTCTTCCCCGGTAAAATAAATGAATTTTATCCCTTCGATATTCTTTAATATCTCTTGCGCCTGAAGAAGGCCGATAGGTTTACCTCCGGGAAGGTCGCTTTGCGTAATATCACCGGTAATTACCGCCTTGGAATCGAACCCTAAACGGGTCAAAAACATTTTCATCTGTTCGGCAGTACAATTTTGCGCTTCATCCAGAATAATAAAAGCATCGTTTAAGGTACGGCCGCGCATATACGCCAGGGGAGCGACTTCGATAATACCGGTTTCCAGGTATTTCTCGATACGTTCCGTATCCATCATATCGTACAAGGCATCATATAAAGGGCGCAGATATGGCGAGATCTTTTCTTCCAGATCTCCGGGTAAATACCCCAAAGATTCACCTGCCTCAAGCGCCGGGCGGGTAAGGATAATACGCCTGACCTTGGCACTCTTTAATGCCTCTACTGCCATGGCCATGGCCAGATACGTCTTGCCTGTACCAGCCGGGCCGATGCTAAAGACAATATCAAAATCTTTTATTGCCTCTACGTATTCGCGCTGGCCCCTGGTCTTCGGCCCGATATTCTTACCTTCAACGTTCAGAACTGCCTCTTCTATTCTTTTTGGTCTTGCCGACTGCTTGGGTTTGGATTTAAAATCTTTGATCATATAATGGATATCCTGTTTTGCAATATTGCTCTGGCCATGGCGGATGCCTTCCAATAATTTATCGATCAACACAACCGCCTTCTCCACGTTATGGGCCGAACCGCTGATCTTCAGTTCTTCGCCGCGGCTGATGATCTTTACCCGAAAAGCTTCTTCAATAAGCTTGAGGTTCTCATCATAGCGGCCAAAAAGCGATTGTAATTCTTCTTTACCTTCCAGCCTGATTATTTTTTCCATTAAATGAGCGTATGGCTTACGGAAACGCGAGGTGCAACGTAAGCCATTTGTCCTCGTTTACTTGAGATTCTCTACAGGCGCTTTCATTTCTTCGACGGGCACATTTATCGTCTGGCCGGGATAGATCTTATTCGGGCCTTTTAAAACACCTTCATTGGCCTTAAAGATCTTGTGCCATTTCTTGGTTGTACCATAGAACTTCTGAGAAATTTTCTGCAAGGTATCGCCTTTTTCTACCTTATATTGCTGCATCTGCACAACAGGCTGCTCAACCGGCGCGGCCGCTGATTCTTCGACAACTGGAGTTTCAGGCGCGGCACAACCTTTCTTTACAGGCTTCTTTGCCTTTTTTCCTGTGGCCGGAAATCCTAATTCTACTTCTACGACTTCAGTATCGCGGGTTAATTTTCTTTCTCCGGATTCCGACGGAGGCGTACCTTTTAGATAACCTTTATTCCCGGCACTCAGGTCCTGGTCCACTCTATCCTTCGTTACTTTATAGGTCCTCACTGTACAACCGGTTAATCCTACCGCAAAACTTACCATTACTGCCAAGGCCAAAACTTTTTTAAACACCTTACGCCTCCTTCTTTACCGTTACGGTTATGTTCAATTCCCTTAATTGCTTCTTTTCCACATCCGATGGCGCGCTGGTCAAGGGGCAGAATGCCTTTTGCGTCTTGGGAAAGGCAATTACCTCCCTGATACTCTCGACACCCGCCATTATCGCTAAAAACCTGTCCAGGCCGAAGGCAATACCGCCGTGGGGCGGCGCGCCGTATTCAAAGGCCTCGAGCAAAAACCCGAATCTTTTTTTTGCCTCTTCATCATTAATGCCGATGATCTGGAATATTTTTTTCTGCAATTCCTGGTTATGTATCCTGATCGAACCAGAACAGATCTCCTGGCCATTCAATACCAGATCGTAAGAACGGGATTTTACCTTATCTAATGCGCTGTCCAACAGGCCCAGGTCTTCGGCCCGGGGCGCGGTAAAAGGATGATGCTCGCTTTCCCAGCGTTTTTCTTCCTGGTTATACTTAAAAAGCGGAAAATCCACGACCCAGACAAAGGCGTACTCCTGCTTCAGCGCTTCTCTTAGATCCGGCTTATCGGAATTATATTTCGCCATGACCTCATCATAGCTCATACGCGGAAAAGGTGTTTTCAGGTCTATGCCTTTGATCTCTCTAAAGATTTCTTTCAACAAGCGCTCGCTTAAGCCGAAGATGTCGTCTTCTTTAACAAAAGACATTTCTAGATCCAACTGGGTAAATTCAGGCTGCCGGTCTGCGCGCAGGTCCTCATCGCGGAAACACTTGGCGATCTGAAAATACCTTTCAATACCAGCAACCATCAAGATCTGTTTAAATAACTGCGGTGACTGCGGCAGGGCAAAAAATTGCCCCGGGTTTAGCCTGGAAGGCACCAGGTAATCGCGCGCGCCTTCAGGAGTAGACTTGGTAAGTATAGGAGTTTCCGCCTCGATGAACCCTTCTTTATCCAGGAAATTACGGATAATTTTATAGAGCCTGTGCCTTAAAACAAAATTTTCGAAAATCTTTTTTCTGCGTAGATCCAGATACCTGTATTTCAGGCGCAACTCCTCGCTAACTTCGCCAGTATCGTCGATCTCAAAGGGCGGATTCTTCGCCGGATTAAGGATAACCAGTTCTTTGGCTTCGACCTCGACCTGGCCGGTGGGCAATTTAGGATTTTCTGTATTCTTTGGGCGGGGATTCACTACACCTTTTAATAGGATCACGAATTCGCTTCTTAGGTCCTGGGCGATCTTATGCGCCTCGGGAGCAGATTTTGGGATAAATACTACCTGTGTCAGGCCATACCTATCGCGGATGTCGATGAAAATAAGTTTGCCGTGGTCGCGGCGCGCCTGTACCCAGCCGCAAAGCGTAACTTCCTTGCCGATATCTTCGGCCCTGAGCTGGCCGCAATTATGACTGTAGAGCATTAATTTAAACCTTTCTTTAAATAGTTGATTAATTCGTCCTGTTTCAGTTCCTTTTGTTCTCCGGAAAGCAGGTCTTTTAACCCGACTACGCCTTTTTTGAGTTCATCTTCGCCGATGATCGCCACAAAGCGGCTGAACAAACTGTCTGCCCGGCGCATCTGGCCCTTGAGCGACTTGGCCTGAAAATCCATATCCGCAGCAATGCCTGCGCTACGCAGGCTATTCAATAAAATGAACCCCTCTTTGGCCGCAACATCGCCTAAAGTAATAATATAGACGGCTTTTCTTTCTGTCTTTAGTTCTTTAGGCTGCGCAGCCTGCGCTAATATCAGCCGTTCCACTCCGAAAGCAAAGCCGATCGCCGGAGTGTCGCTACCGCCTAACTGCTTGATCAGGTTATCATATCTGCCGCCCGCGCCGATAGCATCTTGGCTACCCAGGCCCGGATGGCTAATTTCAAAAACCGTGCGCGTATAATAATCCAGCCCTCTGACTAAAAATGGCGATACCTTGTAATGCACATTCAAGCGGCCCAAATTTTCCCTTACGTTTTTAAAATGCTCCAGGCAGGATGCGCATAAATATTTATCGCTGAGTTTTAGTCCTTCTACGATCTTACGGCAGGATTCATTTTTACAATCAAGGATACGGAAAACATTACGCTGAAAACGCTCCTGGCAATCAGGGCATAAAGAATGGAGTTTTTCTTTTAATTCTTTTCTTAAAATATCGGCTAATTTCTTTTTATCTTCAACGCAGCCCAAACTATTGATCTTTATTTCGTAGCCTGAAATCCCCAGGTCCTGCAACAACCTGTCAGCCAGAGAAATCACTTCTGCATCCAGATAAGGGCTCAAAGAACCGATGGCCTCACAGCCGATATGATGAAATTCGCGCAAGCGCCCCTTCTGCGGCCGCTCTGCACGGAACATCGCTCCGATATAATATAGTTTTATAAAGTCTTCTTTCTTATCCAGGCTGTTTTCCAGGTATGCGCGTACGATCGCGGCTGTAGCCTCAGGCCGCAAGACATAGGTCTCCTTATCACGGCTGATCTCGAACATCTGTTTCTGGACTATTTCGGTAGAATCGCCTAATGAACGGTTAAAAAGGGAAATATCTTCGATCAAAGGAGTGCGGATCTCCTGATAACCATAAAGAGAAAAGACTTGGCTGCTATAGTGCTCTATTTCCTGCCAGACATTTATTTCGCCGGGCAAGATATCTTTAGTTCCCAGGACTCTTTTCAGCATTTAAAAATCAATTTTACGACGGGTGTTAAGGTAGACGGGATTATTTTACCCTCAACTTCATGTCCAAGCCGGACTTAAAAACCACCACTTTGCGGGGCGGAACAGGGACGCTTTGGCCGGTGCGGGGATTTCTTCCGGTACGGCTGCGCCTCTGTTTTATCTTAAAAATACCAAAATTACGCAGTTCGATTTTTTCACCGCGCACAAGCGCATCCACGATGCAATCAAAAGTCTTCTGCACCACCTTTTTGACATCTATTTGCTTCAGGCCGGTTTCATCAGCTACTTTGAGGACGATGTCTTTTTTAGTCATGCTTCCTCCTAATGTTGCAACTACAATACCACCAAAAGGTTGCGATGTCAAGGAAAATTAGCGCCTAGCCTAATGAATAATGAAATTAAATAAGTAACCGGTAAAGATTATTCCTGCGCCGACTACAGCGCTAAAGATCAGGATCAGCCTGATTTTCATAACTCTTTTCAGGATCAGGAATTCGGGTAAAGAGAGCCCGGTCACTGCCATCATAAAAGCCAGGGCTGTACCCATGCCTACACCCTTTTCGGTAAGGGCGCTGACCAGCGGTATTACACCTGCAGCATTTGAATAAAGCGGTATACCGATCAAAGTCGCTACGGGAACAGCGAACCAATTATTTTTACCGGCATATTTTGCCAGAAAATCACTCGGCACGTAGCCGTGGATCCAGGCGCCGATGCCAATGCCGATCAGCACAAATAACCAGATCTTGCGGATGATATCATAGGTACAATATCCGGCTAATTTTATCCTATCTTTAAAAAGAGGCGTAGCCAATAAGCTGGAAAAAAACATCCCTTCTTTTCTCTGCGTAAGGTTTTCTAGCAGGCCCTCTACTTTGAGTTTATCGATGATTATACCCGAGAAAATGGCGATTACTAAGCCGCTTCCGATATAAATAAGCGCGACCTTATAGCCGAACATACCCCAGAGCATAACCAGGGCCACCTCATTGATCATCGGAGAAGAAACCAGGAAAGAGAATGTTATGCCCAGCGGTACACCTGCTTCTACGAAACCCAAGAATAAGGGCACCGCGCTACAGGAACAAAACGGCGTCATTATGCCCAAAAGCGCTGCTACGATATTGCCGATGTATTTCTTTTCGTGGCTTAATATCTTTCTGGTCCGCTCTGCCGGAAAAAATGTGCGGATAAAAGAAATGAGGAAAATTATTATGGCGAGGAGCAGAAATATCTTGATCGTATCATATAAAAAGAAGCTCAGGGCCTCGCTAAAAAAAGTATGCGGTACAACCTTCAATACTCTAGAGAGGAACCAATCTACAAATATTTTTATCATTGTTTTTAATTATTATTGTGCGAGCGGCAGGGTGATAGTAAAGGTCGTGCCTTTGCCATATTCAGAAACGACGCTGATCGTGCCCCGATGCGCGTCGATGATCTTCTTGATAATAGATAAACCCAGGCCTGTGCCTTTCTGAGAGGTGGCCTTAGTAGTAAAAAACGGAATAAAGGCCTGGTCCAGCTGCTCTTCAGTCATACCGATACCATTATCGGATATCTCTATATGCAGCAAACCATCAATAGGAAAAGCCTTGACGCTCACCTTCGGGGTATACTGTTCTTCTGCTTTTAGGTTGCCTTTTTTTATTTCTTCATCTTTGGCTAAGCAGGCGTCATGGGCGTTATCCAAATGATTAAAAAAGATATCCTGCAAAAGCGCGAGGTTACCCAAAATAGGCGGAATATCCTTAGCGTAATCCAGGTTGATATGCAAGTCTTCGATATTGAATTTGCAGGACAGAAGATTGAGTGTGCCCTCGATGATCTCTGCTAAATTTACGGGTTTGAATTCTTCATGCGTGCGCGAGAATTGCGTAAGCGAACGGGCGATATTTCCTCCGCGCAGGCATTCCTGGACAATATCATTCAGGCTCTTTTCCAGCCCTTCGATGAGCTTCCTCTGCTCCTCGCTGAGGTTGGTTTTCTTCAGTTCCTGCACATCCAGCATTTGCGTGGAACCCGCGGTCATGGAAATGGCCTGGAAGCGGTTATTGATCTGATGGCCTATGCCAGAGCCCATCTTACCCAGCGACTTAAGGCGGTGCTCCTGGAACTGCTGGGCCAGGGTCTTTCCCTGCTCTTCATAAAAAATGGCGTTCTCAATGGCCAACCCTGCCTGATTGGACAAGACCGATAATACGGCCAGGTCATTTGAGGTATACATTCTACCGGATTTTTTTTCACCCAGCACCAGAAAACCAAGCAAGGTGTCTTCGATAAAACTGGGGATGATCACAGCTGCGGAAAGATCTTTCATCTGGGAAACAACCTCTTCGACATCGACGTATTCACGCTTAAGCTTAAGTTCTTCTAAAACCAGAGATTCTTTTCTTTCTTTTAACAAAGAAATTAGCGGATCTTCCGCTTCTATGGGCGAGTATTCCTTGAACCCGCTCCTGAACCTTATTGACTCAAGCCGGTATACCTGCTCTTCCTTATCCCAAAGATAGATAACGGCATTGGTAATATGCATGGTCTTAGTAATAAAACTGACGATCGTTTTTAGCAGCCGTTTTAATTCCCTGATGTTCACCAAACCTTCGCTCGCCTTGATCAATAAACTGTGTGTGCGGCGCTCTTCTCTTAAAATAAATGCAGTGGCCCGCCGCTGAAAATACATATAAATGAACGGCCCGACGGAGGCAACGGTCATGCCCAAAATCAGGATCGCCAGCCACCAATTACTGCCCCATAAAGGCATTAATATTGGTTTTAGAAATTTTATGGCCACGAACGGCAGGCCCAAAATTATAGTATAAACCACTGCAAAAATACCTGTGCTGGTAAGCGCCACCGTGATATCCATCAGGCGGTACTTAATAATGGCGTAGGTAATAATAATGGCATAAAGCGCTACCAGAGGATGCCCCATCGGATAGACTGATAAATTGAAAATCAAAGGATAATTCGTAGCGCCGCCGCTAAATCCTATCAACGATGCAATGATCAGATATCTTAATTGATTTTTCTTGTATCCTCCTGCCTTTTCGTATTCTTTGAATATAAGCAACAAAGCATAAACAGGCAATGCTATAAAAAAGATAAGAAACGGAATATATAACAGCCCTGGGTCAGGATAATACTCAAACGATAATTTAGGCGAAACATTACTTACGATCCATGGCGTTGTTAAATTTATGCAGAGAAGAATTGCAGCTATACTATGGGCGCTAATAACGATCTTTTTTTTATCTATGCCCAATATAGCAACCGAAAAGTGAAAGAAAAATGCGGGAATGATAATTGCTCCTACGTGCAGAAACCTGGCCCAAAAATACCCTTCTGCCGCATTTCTGGCCAAGGTCATCATAAAGGTGCTAAAAGTCCAGATGGCAATACCTAAACTTAAAAAAGCCCATGTTATATTAACTACGCTTTTTTTATTTCTATAATAAACAAAGAGACCTACGGATATGGCTATAATTGCCGTGATCAAAGACCCGAACTTATAGTAGTATTGAAAAAACATCTTTATGCCCTAACGTTATTTAATTTATCCGCGACAATGCGCAACAACCTGTCAGCTAGAAAACTTCGGGAATCAACTTTGCTTATATTTTTTTCTAAATCAATGATATAGGCCTCATGCTTGTCCTTGGCCATTTTCTCCAAATCATTTACCACGGCCAAATCAGCCTTATTCTTAAGCATGCTCCTATACCCTATGCTGATCAATTCTTTTGCTTTCTTTGCAACTTCCAGTTTGAATTGGACCAAGAAAATGTGCGGGTCCCATTTCTTGACACCCTTGATTATCTTTATAGCCGGTTTTAATTTTATGGTCAGGCTATCCTTGCCAGACGGAATCTTACGGTTATATTGTTTTAGCGGTAGGTAATCCGAAATTGCAGCAGAGTGAATAAGAATATCATAACGCCTGGAAGAAACCTCTTTTTTTACCAGATACAGCAATTCGTCAAAATAATGGTATTTTATCACCTTGATGCCCTTAAAAAATCCAGGAGAAAAACTTAATCTTCCCGGGCCCAATAATAGTTTTACCTCAGCACCCTTCTTTTTAGCTTCCCGGGCGATAATAGAACCAGTCCTTCCGCTGAAGATATTGGTAATTACCCTGACCCTGTCTATGGCAACCCAGGTGGGCCCAGCAGTAATCAAAATCTTTTTCCCAGCCAGTATTTTTTTCATCTAATGCACCTGTATTTTAAGATATAAATATAAAAATAAATCTCTTCCTTTCAGCCATGACAAAAAAGCCGTTTCTCTTTCTTTATAATTATTGAAACGCTTATCGTAAGCCCTCAAAAAATCCAAGTATAAATTTGCTAATCTGATTTTAAAAAAAGTTACGTTCTTTGGTTTTTTATCCAATTTGGAATCTATGCAATCAAAAGGACCGCTATCACTGATAATATGCTCTGGCAAAATCTTATCCATAGCGTCATTAAACCCATTCCACCTGACCAATTCTGTGCTGTAATTAAAATACGCGGTTTTTTCTGAAAGGCTCTTATCTGTAGAAGGATCACATTTTATCCATTTATTACCCAAATAAACCTGCGTATAAATGTGTACGGACTCTTCAGATATCCTTTTTTTAAAAAAATCTAACATAATCGGCCCGAAATACTCCCTTGCTCGTACCTGAAGTATCCCGTATCCGGCCGCGATATTAACCGCCCTTAGCATAGCGATTAATAGATTGTTCTTATTTGTACACATTCCGTAGCTTTTTTTTAATGTGCTACTTGCCTTCAGGTTCCAATAATCAAATTTATAAAGAATATTGTCTCTGACGTAATTAAATAATGCTACCGCTTTATCTTTATCGTTAGCAAAACCCTGAGTAATTTTTATAGCCGTATTTTTAATTAGAGGTTCGGCGGAATCACAATATTTGGTCTGTTTCAAATAAGAACCCAATTCTTCATTAAGCATGCTTTTTGACAGTGGATAAAATGTCTGCTATCTCGGCCAAAGGACCTTCTCCAATATCACCGCAGGCGAGCCGGCCGACCTTCGGTTCTACAAAAATATATTTTTTTGACTGTTTAATTTTTTTTACGTTTTCTTGGATAAATGGATTTTTCCACATATTGGTATTCATTGCCGGTGCAATAACAACTGGGGTATTTTGGGTCGCCGCCATCACTACGGTTGTCAGCAAATTATCCGCTAAACCCATAGCTATCTTACTGATCGTATTTGCAGTTGCCGGAGCGATCAGTATAACATCAGCCCATGTAGCCAAAGAGATGTGTTCAATTTCAACTTTAGATATAGTATTGAACATATCCAAATAAACCGGATTATTTGTCAATGTCTGGATTGTCAACGGTGTAATAAAATTTTGGGCAGCAGGAGTCATCACTACTTTGACCTTTGCGCCTTCCTTACGCATCAAATTTATCAAATCGCAAATTTTGTAAGCAGCTATACCGCCAGTAACCCCTATGAGAATATTTTTATTTTTTATACTCATTTCTCCTCCTGCTTATTCTTTTATCTTACGGTAGCCTTACTTACTTTCTCCTGGGCGCGATTTTTTATTCTAAGGATATTTTCATCAGAGATTAATTTTTCCTGGCTAGTAAGATTAGCTACCTCGAAACCGTATTTTGTGCCTAAGCGCATGATCTCTTTTATCTTGACCGGATCAGGATCTCTGCCCAGGGAATAATTTTCGAATTTCTGCTCCATGGCTAAAATTATCGGCTCTGCCATACAAGGGTAGCATAAGCCTTTCGGAAGACCGAAGTCGAAATCGAAATCTACATTTTTCCCGGGCGGCTTTATGGCAACACCGTCAATCACCAAAATATCATCGCGCATATTTGAAGGAATACGGCGCGGGTAGGAAGTATCAAATATTATAGTCCCCGGCTTTATCTTATTAAAATCTAATCCTTCAGGCAGGCGGTTAGTGGCAATAATAATTATCTTCACCCGATCAAAGACCGATTCTATGTTGGTTATATTTTCTAATTTAGCTTTTTTTTCTTTGGATAATCCTGCCAATAGAAGATTAAGCTTAACTTGATTATTCGCAGTAATAAATATACCGCGGCTAAGCTGCGCAAAAATTTCTATGCAAAATTTACCTATACTAGTAGTCGCTCCGACTATAAGGATGTTAGTTTTATCCAGCTCGACATCCATCAGATCTGCCGCCCTTAAAATAGCTTCGGGGAGCATGCCGAGAGTATAACTTGTGCCCGTGGTCAAGGCTATATTTAAATGCCTGGCTAAATCTTGTCCCTTGTTTCCACTAAAAGCAGTATAAGCAGTAAGACCAATGAGCTTAGTGCCCAATTCTAGGGCAAATTTTATAGTCGCAGATACAGATGCCATAACCCTGTGCGGACTTAAACTAATCATTTGCTCCATCAGAAGAGGACACATCACCAATGTCCCCTTGGGAGAAGGCCCTCGAGGAGAAATCAATCCGCTAACCTCTGAAGCCTTAAACGGAGACATCCATTCCAATACCTTTTTAACCAAAGGCCTTGGTCGATGCTTCATACCCGGCTCATACCGATGAAGAAGCTCCTCATTGGTAGGATGAACAATTATCGCATAATCATACATGCTATTTTTCCATCTTATTTTTTATCGCTTGCAGCATTCCACCCAACGCCAAACGCGCTTTTTTTCTTAAAGCCTTGTCTACATATCTTTCCAATACCGGTATTCCCCAGTCGAATTCTGCCTGTATAATTACTTTTGTACAATTATGCATCGGGACAATCTTCCATTTGCCTCGATATTCCTTATAATCCCCCTCTAATGCGTTAAAACTTAATTCCATTTTTTTATCATCGAAAATATCTTCTTCTTTCCATTTTACTGGAGCGCCTTCTATGTCGATTTCCCATTCGCTGATAATCTTATTGGATAATTTTTTGATTATTTTAAGGCTTTTAATGTCGCGCATAAAATCAGGAAAGCTTTCCATATTTTTTATGGCGCTGTAAACACCGTCAGCGGTACTTTTTATGTTACTTGATACTTCAATCTTGGGCATATCTTTTAAAACGCCTCTCTAGCCTTATTTGTTTTAAAAAACCACAAAAATCTTTCTCAAGCTCACTCAATGTAACACATTGAAGAGAATAATGTTAGGTAACAATTTATTATCACATAATAGCCCAAAAAGTCAAGTAAATTTAATATAATAGATTATAAAGGGATAAAATAGGTATTAAGAAGGGTTCCCAGAGCAGGCCCGCACACAGATCCCGCAGATAAACTGGTCAACCAGCCGCTTTTGCTGGAATTCTTTTAATTTGGCAAAGCAGGCTAAATGATCGAAAACCTCCGGCTTATCTTTTATTGCCTTTGCCGGGCAAAGCGAAACACATTTAAAACAACGCTGGCAATCTTTTTTTAGCGGCTTATCCGGCTTGAGAGCAGCGTCGGTCAAAATAGAAACCAGCCTGAATTGACTGCCTAATTTGTCGTTCACCAGCAGATTGTTACGACCGATCCAGCCTATGCCTGCCAATTGCCCTAATTTTTTATGCGACAAATGCGCGGTCTGCTTCTGCCAGTCCAGGATCTGCGAAGCCGGGACAGGCAACGCCCGGTAGCCATGGGCTTGGAGCCAATTGGTTACCCTCAAAGCAGCCTGATCCAAAGCAGCGTTTAGCGTGCGGTAATGCTGAAAGTAGAGCCGTGTAGGGTGGTCTTCTATTTCTTCCAGCAATACTGAGGACACCCTCATGCCTAAAATTATTGCCCGGTCCAGCTTTTTCAGCGCCTGAGCGGATATTTTTATTTCATCTTTTATCCCGGAAATATCCGCAATGCCGAACAATTCAATACCCAGGCCCTTTGCCAGTTTTTCTGTTTCTTTCTTCAAATCCTTAGCCATGTTTTTCATCCTTAGAATTCAAATGCCGCCACTAATTCTATTTGATATGCATCGTCGGCCTCGCCGTCTCCGCGCACAAAAGGAGTAAACAAACTTCCGTCAGTATCATCCCTTTCTTCCCGAAAATATTTTCCCGGCCAAAAATAACCCGTGTATAAACTTATATTCAGGTGTTCACTGATATCGTAAGATAACCTTAGATCAACTTCATTACCCAGGTCGCGCGATAGCTCCCTGGCCACATTGTTAAGTTTCCCTACGCCCCTTTCGTTCGCCCTGAGGTACCACCAATCAAAGGTAGCGGACAACTTTTCCGTAAACTGATAATTGAACCCCAGGGAAGGCATAAGCATATTTTCATATATCCCGTCGTCGGCAAAAGTACTAGGCCGGTATAACCCCAAGCCGTAACTTAAGCCATAACCCCAGCCAAAAAATACCAAAGGCAAAGAATCGGTTGACGGGGAAAGCGAATCAAAAAAATTGGTATTGAATGGCGAATATATGCTGAAGGCATTATTCGAGCCTCCCGGGAAGAACGTATCGCCGTTATCCACCATTTCCGTGGTTACTTTATTGCCAGAGCTAAAAAGGAACTGCATATGCGGGCTAAATTTACCCAGATCATAAGAAGCATCCGCGTACATCAGGTATCCCTTGTGTTCAATATCTTTAAAATCCGCGTTATTTGATTTTGCCTGGCCGAAATTATGCGCCAATTCTAAGCCCAAAGAAAGTTTATCGAAAATAAAATCCGCGGATAAACCGAACATACCCAATATATCCCTATCAGTAGTAGTAGAAAATAAGTTCGACCTTTTGTCCTCGTGCGTATAATCAGATAAAACGGTCAAAAAAGGCTGCAAACTATTTTTGCCTACGTTAAACGTGGCATCAATGGCAAAAAAATTGGCCGCATTTGGCTGATAACCGATACCCTCATCTACTTCCTGTTTTATTCGCGGGCCCAAACGGGTTTTATAAACCAGGTCCGGCCTTAAATAAGAAAGGCGCCAGACAAAATTTTCCCCGGTCTGATAAAGCATGGCACCGTAATTCTCGTAGGTACCGGTCCCCATAGCATAGCCTTTGCCTATTTCATAGCCAAATAATCCGGCCTTAAGGCGCACAGTTGATAATTTTATCGGCAGGTCATACCAGAATTCTTCTGCCTGCGGAAGTAGTTCTTCGTTCCTGTAGGCCCTGATCTCCCGGGGCCCGGCAACAGTAAGCTTGTTATGGATAAATAAAGGCGCATCATAATCATATGGCCCGTTGCGTTCTAATTTAAGGTAAAATTTATGATCCGGCTTTTTCAAAGTAACGTGGAAGCCCAAACTATAATCTATCCCGAAATAAGTAAAGCGGTCCTCCTTATTATGGCTGTCCAGGTCCACCACATTATCTACTGAAATAACATCTGTCTGCAGGTATCCGCTAAGAGCCAGGGAAAAAGCCTCGTTATCCATGAGGTTGAATTGCGCAAAGCACGGTTCGGCCACAAGTATGAAAAGAAAAAGAAGGTAACCGGTAAACCTCAGCATATGCTCAATCCGCCTTGATAGTTAAAAAAAGCATGTCTTCACTTGGCTTGCCGGCATTAAAGGAAAGGATCAGCCGTAATGTTTTTTCAGCAAGTAATGAAGCTGGTAATTGACTATTCTGCGTAATCACGTATTTTAACTGTTCCAGGTCAATAAAACGCCCGTCTCTATTGCGCGATTTTACTGCGCCGCTATTAAATAAAAACAGGATATCTGACCTATCCAGGATGATTTCCTGCTCGTCAAAATCCAAGTCACGCCTGACCCCGAGCGGTTCCCCCGGTTCATGCAGCTGGTGGAATTCCTTATTACTGTTGACGAAAAAAAGCGGCACCTCAAAACCGGCATTGGAAAAAATTATCCTGCCCTCTTGCGGGCGTATATCCATAAAGATAAGGTTGGTGAAGGCGTGGTTGCCGTCGTCATAAAGCTCTTTATTGAGCCTGATCATTACTTCCCTGGACCCCAAAGGTTCTTTAAATGTATGGAAAAAATTCTTTAGGTCAAACGGCGAATCCGGTGAATCGAAATCACCCATCCATAGCCAGATGCGGCCATCGGGCCAGGTCATAAAATCAAATATACCGCTTAAGCGAAACTTGGTCAGATAATAGCTCTTGCCAAAACATAACCTTCCCGCCTTCTGCGGCAGCCTGATCAAATGCTTCTTCCTGATGTGCCTTAACAGCGCATAAGCGATGAATACGCAACAAACCACGAACAGTAAAGCGATAAAATAATACAGGTACCGGGATTCGTTCTCAACGGATGCCTGGCCCGAAATTATGCCGTAAAGCGCACCAGCCTGCAGGATATTGGCTTTTCTATTCCCAACGAAACAAACCTTATCCTTGAATTCGTCCTTACCTTTCAAATTAAAAACATCTCCTGCTGAATATTGCTTGAATTTCGGGATAGCGCCAACGTCAAAGGAAAAGTCGGACTTAAGGTCCCTATTAAAGAGCTCTTTTGCTAAAAGTGCGCAGAGTGCGGGGTAATCCTTATTACCAACACTAACTTTTTCTTTGACAAAAATTAATTTTTTTTCTTCTATGAGGTCGGCATGGGCAATGCCCTTGGCATAGCCATATAAGGCATCCCAGGAAGGCAGGATAAAATAAACAGAGCCCGCGTTTTTGACCGTATTAATCAACAGCCGGTCCGCACCAACGCTGGTATAACCCGTGCAGGGTATAGTTACAACAATCGCCTTAGGGTTATCCAGCGCTATATTCTGGATGATCTCCGCCAAGAGCCTGCGCTCTTTCCAGGCAGGGTCGCCAGATTCAGCTTTCTTTAAGTTTATCAAAACTATCTCTAGGGCGTCTTTTCCGGAAAAACCACACAGCACCAAGATCAGGAATGCGGAAAGAAAAATTTTAGCCGAGAAAGTCAGGCTTATCAGTGGACGTCGGTTCTTCTTTGTCATGAGGCGTCAGGTCTTTTGGCAGGATAATATCTTTTGCCGGTTTTACTGCTTTTTTCAAAAAAATACCCTTACTCTCCCGCGATTCGATACAAACGTATTCTAAAATCAGTATATTGACCGTCGTGGCGATACTATCGACTAGATGTTTAAAAGGATCCGAAAAATGCGGCGCCATAAGTACTATCCTGGGCCTTAAATTAAGATTTATCTTCAAACGGTAGATCTTAGCCAAAATATCCATATGCCGCATGGCCCAATCGTAATGTTTTAAGGCATCGACTAATATAGACTCATTTTCTTCCGTTAAAATTTCTATGAGGACCAAGGCGCCGTAAGAATCCAGGCACAAAACATCCAGTTTTAGCGAATTCGAAAGGTCTATATTTTTGTCCACGACCCTTAAACCCGGGTCAACCTTATCGATATTCGGCAAAAGCAGTTCCAATATCTCCCCTTTATCTTTTAGCTCTGTTTCCTTAAAGAATACTACCTGATTCGTTTGAGCAATAACGCACGGGCGTTCTCTTTGTTTTTCAGAATTGATGAAACTAATGATGCGCGAACGGTCAAAACTGCTGATATTGGTGAATTTGACACCTGCGAGGACCTTTGCATCTTCCTGTTTCACCCAGGCTATCCGGCCCTGGGCCGAAAGTACGCCTAAGCCATCGGGGAAATAAATATCCAAAGAGGCCTCTGCCTTTTCCTTAGGGACGCTATCGACAAACAAACAAATACCGCCGCCGCCGATATCGCGCACGATAGTGCTCTTTTTCAGGTTTTTGATCGCTAAAGGCTTATATTCCACCCTGATAGGCAGATATAAACGCACATAGCGCCTTCTTTCCAGCATTTTGGCCCTCTATTTTTGCGGTTCTTCCTATCTATAATTATATCACAAAAAGGCACAAAAGAAAAAATCCTTCTTTCCTATTCCGGTAAGGAATAAAAAAGAAGGATTTTTCGGCTTATCTTATACTTACTTAATCTTTCTTATCGTATATAAAAAGCAATATGGCGATTAATAATAAGGTATTCGCGCCTAAAACCACTGTTTTAGGATCCAGCGCCATCACATAGCCGAAGGCCGTAGGGCCATTAACGAATTTTGCGGCTACCGCATAAATAACAAGCAAGATACCTATTATCCCTAAAAGTTTGGACAATTTCTTCATTCATCCCTCCTTGTTATTATTTTTACCCCTTAACCTTATTTGTTTTATTATCTTATCCGCCTCTATGATTGTCAAGCCTTTTTTCCCAGGAGGATATCTCTGCTACGCGGGCCTTCATTAAACAACAGGTCCAATACGGACATATAGGGGATAAAATCGCTTTCCTTGTTTATAAAATGCTGGTGATAAACAGGATGGGTGAAATCCTGATAGATCAGGGTTATCCCTGCCTCTTTGAACTTCTCTTCTTTAAGATATTCCCTGCCTCCTATGCCAGAAAGATAATTGTCTGCTTTCATTTTTTTGCATATTTCAATAATGCGCTCGGTACTCTTCGAAGAAACGGCTAGTTTTGATTCAAGAAAAACGGGTGTAGATATAGCCAATTGTTTTAAGATATAATCAATTATCTTCATGTTCAAGTCGGACAATTTCTCCCATTCTCTGGAAAATACCTCTTCGAAAAACGGGAAATACTCATGAAAGGGCTCTGAACCGCCGTAACTTGCTTCCAAAGCCTTCGCATGCTGCCTGCGCCAGGGAAAATCGTTGTCGATAAGCACGTCATTGATCTTCTGCCTGCCTTTTCCTTTGGAGATAACCGGTACGGTCAACCAGGCCCAACCGTCTTTGGTGCGGATTTTATTCCTGTTTTGGAATTCCCTGGCCTTAAACTGCACGTTATCCAGAAATACAAACGCGTCGCTATGCGCTATCTTGTGAAAATAGCCCAACCAGGGGATATATTGGGGTTGGTGTACGGATAGAATCATATCTTATTTACGCCTGATAAAAATCGGGTTCGTAATTACCGTAAGGTCGGACGAATTGATCTCGAGCCGATAATACGACATTCCATCTTTTCCTAAAACTTCATCATTGTATAAAATATTAAAAGGCGAATTGACATCAAACGTCTTGACCACTGTGCCGTTCTTGATCAATTTTATTTTTAGACTCTTTTCCCGCGCAGTCAAAAAATGCCCGCTCATTTGTATCTCTACCGCACCTTGGGCCTGGAGACACCCGCCCATTGTTTCAGTAAGGCCAGAAGCAACATCTCTTAGCATAAATTTATCCAAGATAAAACAGGAAGAATCCCTGCCCCTGAGCACATACATCCTGCCGCGGCCGAGTGCGGCTAATGCTTCATTTTTATCGAGCCTGGGCACAAGCAGGATATTCCTCAGGTCTTTCATATATGCGTCCAGGTCGCCGGTAATATCAAAAGCTAAACCGCCTATCGCCCATACAGGAGTCCCTCTTTTCCCCTGACAATATTGCTTCAGGGCCTCATCCCAGATTCCTCCTATATTGCCGGAGCGGTTAAAGCCTTCATAAAATACGGCGAAACCTGTATAATCTTTCACATTCAATAAGTCTTGTGAGTGCTCGAAAGTTTCTATTTTGATGTTTCCGATCGTCTGAAAATATTCTGCTTCCGGATGCGCCCAAAAAGTCAGGCCGCCATGACGGCCAACATAATCAATGAAGTTCTGATACGGCATTACCCCCAGATTATTTTGATACTGGTTAAATTTAAAATCTCTGAACGGATAATTATGTAATAACAAAACCAGGCCTACAACAAAAAAAGAAATCCCGTATATTTTCCATAACAACCCATATGCGCCATTCTTCAGGAAACGATAATATTTATGTATCATCCACCATTTGCGTAAGCATAAAATAGCTATGAGAAAAATAAGCAAAGGAATGACGAAAGAAAAAATATTCTTGGCCCTCAAGGGTAACATAAGCCCTTGCTTGTTACCGATAACAGGAAGATGCTTGTAATCGCTTTCTTTTTCCATTCCTATAGCCAGGATATGTTTATGCCAGTTTATAATTCGAAGGCTGTTACTAAAGACGCTTCCCTGCCAATAATAAAAAGGTGCCGATTCTACGCCAGGGATCAGGACCATATCGGGATTTTCTTTATTAGCCGTTCTTATCTGATCCAAGTAGCGCTTAACACCATACTTAAAAACAGAGACCTGCTCGATGGTCCGCTTTACGACATTAGCAAAGGGCCAGAGGCCATATTCCCACTTCATCGTATCGCGGTCGGTAATAACGATTACTTTGATGTCGTTTGCCCGGGCGATATCGATAATTTCAGGGATAGAATATTTTCCCTCGCTCGTCCTGGAATTCATATGCACTTCAGCAGCCACCTGAACATAATCCTGGGCCCAGGCCAAACAGGAAAAACCAAGAAGGCCAAAAATAATTAAAAATAAGGTAATCTTATTTGACATTTTTCGTCCTCACCATTCCTTCATAAAGCTGCGAAACTTTATTTATCATATCCGCTATTTCAAACTTTCCGTTCATCCATATCCTGGCAGCCTCAGACATTTGTAGCCTCATATCTTTATTTTTTAATAAACTGCTCATCGCCCTGGCCAATTCTTGAGGATTCCGCGGGGGCACCAAAATCCCGGTTTGGTTATCCTTGATGATCTCCGGTATACCGCCTACTTTTGTAGCCACTACCGGAATACCCATTGCCTGCGCCTGGACCAAGACTATACCTACTGCCTCATTTAAAGACGGTAAAACCAATAAATCAATAGCAGAAAACAGATCAGGGATATTGTCCCTCCAGCCACTAAATATATAGGCGCTGGCAAGCCCGAGCGAATTCACCTTTTTCTCTAATTTTTTGTGCAAGGACCCTTCTCCCACGATAAGGAACACAGCTAACGGGTTATTTTTCAGAACACTCACCGATGCTTCAATTAAGTAATCCAGCCCTTTTATCCGCTCCAGCCGACCGATAAAACCTACGACCAATGCGTCGCTCTTGACCCCCAAAGCAGCCCTGCTTTTTCCTTTATCTATGTTGATATCCGTAAATTCGTCAAGTTCAAGGCCCTGATAAATTAAGGTCAATTTTTTCTCATCAGCCACTTTAAACTTCAGAAAATCCTGCCTTTCCAGGTCAGTCAGGCAGATTATTTTATCGGTAAAAAGAGTGAGGAACTTTTCAATGATAATAATGATCTTGCTGCAGATCCTGTTGAAATAACCGTAAAAATTATGCCCGTGCGGAGTATGCAGGATCACCGGTACCCCGCATAAATAAGCAGCCAGCCTGCCCAAGGCCCCTGCCTTGGCAGTATGCGTATGCACGATATCAAATTTTTGCGCCCTGAACAGGATAAACAAGCGGATGAACGCAGCCAGGTCGCTTACCGGAAGGATATCCCTTTTTAACTCGGGGATAACCGTGATCTTGCTGGATGCGCGGTCCAGGAATGCCTTTGTTTTAGCCGTGGCAAATCTTGTTTTCCCGATGATCAATTTGACATCGTAAATTTCCGGGTCCAGGCGCGAAACAATCAGGCGTACTATGTCCGGCGAACCGGCCCAATCCATGCGCGTAATGATTTCGGCAACCTTTATTTTCTTCATTTTAATAGCGGTATAGTTCTGTGCATCTTATGCACGCAGGAAACATTTTGTTTTTCTTAAGTATATTCCTGAATTTAAGCGCAGCGTCGCTGTTCCAGGCCTGTGTAAATCTAAGTTCCCTGATATTGCCGAAAGAATAAGTGCTGTTCAGGCACGGCCTGACTCCTCCATCCGGAAAAACATAGGCCACGATCCAAGGGCTCTGGCACCGGCAGGAATATTCATGCGGTGAATAACAGGGGTTGCCATAATAATCTTCTAACTGGGCAAAAGAAAAATTAGGGTAAAAATCTATGCTAAAATCGTGTTTCAAGGAAAGGATCTCTTTCTTCTTTTTTTCAAGCAGCCCCGTGTCAATGCCGGGGTTAAAATTGAACCCTTCCCAGTCGCCAGGCGAACAACCCAGCATTTTGTCGAACTCGGCCTGTTTTTCCAATGTTGCTCGGTCAATAAAAATAAGGTTATGGAAAGTAAGGGAATTAGCTTTTGCCTGCCTAGCTACATCCACCAGTTGTTCCAGATGCCTATAGTTGTAGCTGGTTATCGTACATTGTAAATTTATCAGGGGTTTTTTTCTTGCCTTTTTTTCTTTAAAATAATTTATCTTCGCCAGGCCGCGCATTATTTTATCGAATAAACCCGGCATACCGCGGATCTCATCATGCAGCGCGGCATTACCGTCTAAAGAAACATTCAACTCATCCAGGCCGCTTTCGACTAATCCTTGCGCCAATTCCTCAAGCAGAAAACCGTTGGTAATGATCAGGCAATGCATTTTTTTGCTTTTGATATAACGGATAAGATCTGCACAATCCGGATAGATCAGCGGCTCTCCGCCAAAAAGAGTAATATTGGGCCTGAACCTCGATGCATCGTCGATAACCGCTTTGATTTCCTCTCGGGACAATTCCTGCTGGATGAACTGTGTGCCCTGCTTCCTGGTCACTCCTGTCTCTCCCCACTGCCCGCACATCTTACAATGCAGGTTACATTTATGGGTAAGGAACAAGGTTATCGCTTCAGGATAGCTTGCCCTTCCGCTGCCAAAATGATAATAAAAAGAAGCCTCCAGGCGCTTGAGCCCTACCCTAAAGGCATACTTCGGCTGTTTCAAAGATTTATAAAAGAATCGTTCGGCATTGCGTAAAAATGTCATGCCAGGGCCTCTTTAAAAATATTTATCATTTTTTCGATGATCGCTTCGCTAACCATAGGATGCACGGGCAGCGTCAATAAATGCTCAGCCAGATACACGGCATTGGGAAAATCCTCTGATTTGTAACCTAAATCAAAGATATGGTGGATAGGCTTAAGATAAAGCCTTGACGTCTCGATCCCTGCCTTCCATAATTTTTTTTCCAGGATATCTCTTCTTTCCAGGTCCTTAATTATTACCGGCAGGCGGTTAAAGGCCGGCTGCGTCTCTGGCTGGATTTTAGGCAAGGTTATGCCTTCCAGGCCTTTCATGGCCTTAAGCAAAGATAGCCCGTTGCTATATCTTTTTCGGCTGAAATCTTCTAAATTTTCCAATAAGCCCCAAGCAACTGCCGCCTGAAAATCCGTATAATGCTCTATCCTGATATCCCGCGCAGGCGCGTTATCTTTGAATAAAGAAATAAAACGGTGGCCCAAGCCATAGATGAAAGGCCGTACTGCCAGGGAAAGGCAGAAATTCTTTAAAACTAAATTTAACCTGCGATAAAACACTGGTTCTTTTATGAATTCTTCCGATACCCTGACCATATCCTTAAAAAGATCTTCGGAATTGGTCGCTATGCACCCTCCGCCGTAAGTAGGAATATTCTTCCCCTTATTGAAACTAAAGAAACTTGCGTCGCCTAAACTGCCTACGGATGAACCGTTTATCCGGCTACCCATAGCCTGCGCACAATCTTCTATAATAAAGGTATTGCTAAATTTTTGTTTTAGCTCAGGGATGCCCTGCGCCACCAGCCCGAACATATGCACGGCCAAGATCGCCAATGTGTCATTCCCGGATACATCGCCCAATAAATTAAGATCCGCGTTAAAATCTTCCAGGGAAATATCCGATAATCTCACCCTTAGCCCTGCCTTTTTTACGGCCACAGCCAAAGAAGGCGCAGTATAGGCAGGCAAAGCAACTTCCTGCCTCTTACTTTTTTTCTGCAAAGTTTTTAGAATAAGGTAACAGGCGGATAAACCACTGTTACAGAAATAAAGGTATTTTACATTGGCCCGGGAAGAAAATTCCCTGGCAAGTTCTTCCCGGTTCCCCTTAAACAGGCTTTTTGAGAGCATCCCCAGGCTCAAGGGAGTAGCGGCAATAGGAATTTTCGCCAACATTATCTTTTTCTCGCCTCCATTATGATGATCGGAGAAAAAATATTATAGGGAAAACCAAGATATATTTTTTTAGTTATTTCCATCCCACACTCATTCAAATATCCGGTCATCTTCTTTAAGCTGTACGTCCTTAAGGGCAGGTCTTTCACTGTTTTGTCATAGT
This sequence comes from Candidatus Omnitrophota bacterium, assembly GCA_028717645.1. Taxonomy (GTDB): domain Bacteria; phylum Omnitrophota; class Gorgyraeia; order Gygaellales; family JAMWDD01; genus JAQUNK01. The sequence goes on along the minus strand of JAQUNK010000008.1, from coordinate 19,840 downwards.
ATTTTGCAAACTTGTATTTTAAAAAAAGCAGAGGGTTAAGGCTATTACGGATATCAAAAATAATTTTTGCTCCTTTTTTAGAAACCCGCGAAATTTCTTTGAGGCTGGAAATAACGTCTTTATCATAAGGCAGGTTAAAAAAGACGTTAATACAGGCAACTCCGTCGAAAAAGTTCTGCTCAAAAGGCATGGCTTGGGCGCTGGCAACGTAGAACCGGGTATTTTTGATATTCTTCTTTCTCGCCCTTTCCAATATTTCATTCCACGGGTCAACCCCAAACAGGCTTAGGTTAGGGCACTTCTCGGCTAATTGCTGTAAAAACAGCCCTTCCCCGCAGCCTACTTCTAAAAAGTTTTCTTTTTTGTCAATACACAGCGCCAACGTATTTTTCCTTACCAGGTCCTGCCAGAGGCCGCTGGAGTATTCGCCCCTTTCTCGAGGGTTTGAGATCCTTCTGTGTAACCAATAATAGATTTTTTCAAACATAGCCTGATTTTATTTAAGTAATTCTAAAACGGCACTTATGACTTCATCCGGAGAAATGCTCTTTACGCACCTTAAATCTTCGCAATTTATTTTCTCGCAGGGGGCGCATTCTGCCTTTTTATATAAAACAATCGTTTTCTTAGCAATGTTAGAGGGGTCAAAACGCACGATATCCCCGGCCCCGAATATTGCCACAAGCGGCGTCTTTAATACTGCAGCCAGGTGCATCGGCCCGGTATCATTGGAAATAAACACATTGCACCTTTTTATTAATGCTGCTAATTGCATAAAGCCTAACTTTCCCGAAAGATCTGTTATCTTCACCTCACTAGACCTGATAAGTTTACGCGCCAGGCCCGCTTCATTATTAGTTCCGGTAACAACGAACCTGCAGGATATTTTTTTGCTGAGCGTATTCATTACTTCTGAAAAACGATCCAGAGGGTATCTACGCGTAGGCCTGCCTCCGGGATGGATACCGATAAGAATATCTGTTTTTGATATCCCTTCCTGCGCTAAAATCGTTTCTATCCTTTTGACACTTTCTTCATCGGTCTTAAACTCTACATTCCTATCCGAGGCTGCGGCACCCAGGGCCGTTACCGTATCTATATCGTATTCCATCTCGTATTTTTTACCTTTAAGCGTTTCGGGAACCTTCATATCAAAGAACTGCCCCCTTCCGTCGGTATCTCTTCCGGCAGATACTCTAGGCTTAATAAAATCCAGGATAAATTTTATTTTCCGGGCTCCGCCAGCCGAAGCAAGAGTACGCATATTTATGGCTAAGTCGAAATGCCTACACCTAAGGCTGAATAAAATACCGGCGTCCCTAAAAAGGCATCTCGGATCATTGTAAAGAATATACACCTTATCTACGTAGGGCGTGCTTACGGCGACTTCATAAACCTGAGGGATCACAAGCAGGGAGATCTCTGCCTGAGGAAAATGGTTCTTCAGGGCCTTTAGCGCGGGCCTGGACAAAAGCAAGTCTCCCATACCGCCTAAATTTATAACCAAGATCCGTTTGATATTACCTGATAACATAACTTTATCTTAGTTTCTCCATCTGTTTTTCTACGGCCATAAACATTTCTTCCACGGTAATTAAACCCATACAATCACGCACAGAACAAGCAGGCCTATGACAAGGGCTGCAAGGCAGGTCTTTTCTGATCACAATGTTGTTCTCGCCCTGCGGCCACCAGAGCATAGGATCGCTTGGGCCCATCGTGGAAACCGTAGGTATCCCCAGTGCGCAAGCAATATGCAGCGGCCCGGAGTTGTTCCCGATAAAAAGCTCTGCCTGGCCGATGATAGACATTACCTGTCTTAAACCAAGGTGAGAAAAATTGAATACATTGCTTATGTTAAGCTCTTTATCCTCTGTAAAAAAAATAATTTTTGCATTCAGTCTTTGTGTAATTTCCTTGCATAAAGCACTGAAACGCTCAAAGCCCCAGCGTTGACTTGGATAAAAACCGCCGGGATGGACTACGATCTTAAATTCGCCTTCCTTTATGCCCCTGGACAAAATAGCATTCCTGGCAGAACTTATTTCTTCTTGCGACAGATAAAGCCGAGGGGTAAAATCTTTTGTTTCTATGCCAAGCGCCCTTACCAGCATTTCATGATGTTTTAAAATAGTACCTGCCCCATCCAAACCTGGCCCCTTAAGATTAAAGAATATTTCTCTGCCGGCCTTTTCAAATCCTATCCTGAATTTAGCTCCGGATAGGTATGCCAAGAATGCGGTTTTTAATCCATAGGTACAAAAAGGATCGATCGCTAAATCGATTTTTCTCTGGCTGCACGACCTCCTGAAAAGACCTAAACTATTATAAAGCAGGATTTCATCGACGTAAGGATCACTGGCTATTATTTCTTTATTGCGCGTAGAAGCCAAAACTATGATTCTTGCCGAAGGAAACCTCCGTTTTAAGGCTGGAAAGACCGGCGTAGATAACACCATGTCGCCTATGCGGTCATGGCGGATAAACAATATCGTCTTGATTTCTTCGCCTTCTAAGCCTCTTGTCCTCCTTACAGACAAAAACGGCAATAGAAAAATACCTCTGGCAGATAGATATGCCCGCCTAATCATTCGCTTAACACTCATTGGTCTCTTTCGCATCTGACATCTGCGTTTTTTTTCTTAATAATTTTCCGGTCAAAAAGAAAAGTAATATTACTCCCATGGGCTTACCCAAATTGGCTATCGCCGGAATTCCCGCGTAGAACATATTGAACCGCACAAATGAATAACGTAGCGCAAGCAATAAATATGCCGAGATAAAAAGCGGAAATAAATTATACGCCTCGGCTTCATCCAACAGAAACCAAAGTATTAATATCGGCAGGTATAACGCCACGTAATGGCTTTCGTGCACCCAGGGGGATAACAAAAAGGCAAGGATAACGAATAAACAGAACTCAAGCCCTGGATTTTCGGCATCTTTGGTCAAGGCCAGTGCCCTGAATAGAAATACCCCGGAAAATAACCAAGCGATGGAAGAAAGTATCCCCTCGCCTAAAAGGCCCTTACCGATGCGTAATATGTTTGCGCTCAGGGAATAATTGGTTATGTAAGAAGCGTGTTTTGAAACAAAGGTGCTATACATATACTGCCAGTAGGCAATTTCTTTATCGAGGCCGAAGGCAAGAATCGCGCATGCCTTGATCATTAAATAACCTAAAATTATTCCTAAAGTTACCTTCCACTTCCTCTTCCAGAGAAAATACAGGATTAAAATAACAAAATATTCCCGGAACAAAACGGCTAAGGCCAGGATAAGTCCGGCACTAAACGGCCTATTCCTGTTAATCATGAACAGGCCCAGCGTCAGGAAAAGTAAGATAAAGAAGTTAGGCTGGCCCATTACTAACTGTTCCCTCACCGGCCAAAATGAAAATACAAGGAAGAGTGCCACGAAAATACCATCTGAGCCGATTTTACGCGCGTACATCTTCCATATCAGCCACAGCGAAATAAGTAATGCCAGGTGCCCCAAGACCAGCCAAACAATCGCTCCCGCGCGTAACGGTAAAAATGTAAATGGCACCATGCATAAGAAAAATCCGGAAGAATGGATCGGTTTTGCATATGGATTTTCGGAAAAATTATGCCATAAATCCTCTATTCTGTCCTGCTGGTTAACATCCCAAACATTATGCCCATTCTCCAGCATAAAACTCACGAACCAGTATTGCTTGTAGTCGTCAAAAGGGCTGTCCTTTATCTCCTTTGCCAAGGCAAGAAAATATGTCATCACAGCAAGAAACCCGGCTAAAATAATAAAAAAATAGACACTCTTTCTTTTCATATGATTGGCTTCATTTATTTTTTTGTAATTCCCAAAGCTTGACATAATTTATAAAGTTTACAATACCGGTAAAAACGCTGATCGATAACCCCTCCGCCCCATCAAGGAATCCCCGCATCAGAAAATATTTGCGCAGAAAAACAAGCACCGGCCGGATAACAAAATACCACCCCATATTATAAGGGTGCACTCTTACTCCCTGTGCGAATAAGTCTTTTGCCGCAAGAGAAGTATAAAAATTCATTTTCTTCAAATGCTGCTCGATGCTAGAATAAGAGTAGTGCAGAAAAGGATTATTTAGATACCCCAGCCTTGCGGAAGTAATGATTTTCTCGTGTACCCTTTTTGAATCAAAACCGAGCTTGTCCTTTCTAATCAACTTTATTACAGGAAGATACCAATTGCAGTGCCGGATCCATTTCCCCAGATAAAAACACTTCTGCCAGATATAAAAGCCATCATAGGCAGGATCGCTATTAACCGTCTCCCGGATCTCCTTTCCCAATTCAACCGGAATTTCTTCATCGGCATCTAATATTAAGATCCATTCTCCTCTGGCCTTAGCTATGCCAAATTTCCTTTGTTCACTGAAACTTTCCATTTTATTCTGGAATATTTTATCGGTGAATTCACGGCAGATCTTAATGGTATCGTCATGGCTGGCATCATCAACAATAATGATCTCATCCGCCCATTTTACGCTTTCTAAGCACCTGCGGATATTACCCGCTTCATCTTTAGTCAAGGTCACTACGGATATTTTAGGCTGCATGTTTGTTCAGTAATTCCTGATATACTGCCTCGATTTTTTCCGCGTTCTTCTGGATGGTAAATTTCTCTTCTACGATCCTACGGCCACTGCTGCCCATTTGTTCTGCCATTCGCCTGTCTCGGGCCAGCTTCATAATTGCCTCGGTCAATGTCCCGGGATCACGCGGAGAAAATAATAAACCACTGATACCATCCTTAACCAGCTCGGGATTCCCTCCGCTGTCCGCTGCCACTACCGGCTTACCCGTGGCCATCGCTTCTAATATGCTGCGGCCGCAGGCCTCGAGCAAAGAAACCGAAACCAGGATATCCATTGCCGCATATACCTGGGGCATATCGCTACGAAAACCGGTAAAAATAACTTTTTTATCTATGCCGTATTTTTTCGCCATTCTTTTTAAATGTTCGATCCGGCCTATGCCCTTACCAAAAACATCCGCACCGGCGATAAGGAACCTGAATTTATCTTCTGCGCTATCGAACCTTTCTGAAATAATTTTTGCCGCCTGAAGAAATCCTTCAATGCCTTTTCTCTTGCCCAGGTGCCCTGCAATACCCACCACTATTTTTTCTTTGCTGATCCCAAATTCAACCCTGACGCTGTTACCATCTATGCCGGCGTGGAACCGCCCTGTATCAACACCGTTGTAGACAACCTTAACCTTAGCAGGCAAGGCACCCTTTTTCATAAATCTTTTGGCAACGGCAAAAGAATTACAAATAATGGCGTCGGCTAAAGAAGAAAATATCCTGTCTAGATCGATAAGATCAGAAAAAATAAGGTTCCTTTCATGCCAAACAAGGGGGATCTTTAATTTCTTCGCGACATATGCGCCATAAATATGCGTACGGATAGAATTCGTATGCATCAGGCTGATCCAATTCTCTCTTGAAATCGCAAGTATCTTTTTGGCCGAAGCGAAAACTCCTTTTAAACATCTGATCCGAGGCAAAGTAACGATAAAAACCTTGCTGCCTGAGCCCTCAAGCTTCTTCTTGAATAGGCCTTCTTCGGGTAAAATAAAACACGGCTCGAACTTTTCCTTATTTAAGAAACGGGACAAATTAAAAAGGCTTTCTTCCGCTCCGCTAAACCGCGCTGTTTCATGCAAATAAAGAATATTGAATTTCATTAGTTATGACCTTCCCTTAATGGTATCCAATAAGGACCTCATCCGGTTCAGGTATGTATGCTCTCTCTTTACCCTTGCCTTGGCTCCGGAAACAATTGCTGCGCGTTCTTCAGGATGCCCCAAATAATATCTAATCATCTCTTTCAGTTCACTAATATTGCCATAGACAACCATTTCCTGCGGGACATTATAAAAGTCTCTTACCTGTACGCAATCATTAGTCAGAAGAAACCCTCCTGATGCCGGGACCTCGAATACGCGCGGGGTAACGTTAAAAATTTTGTTCACCCGCCCGAACAGGGTATGTATATCGATAACTATTTTCGCAGCGTTATAAACCTTCGCCGCCTCAAACGAAGAAATATTCTGCCTTTGATAGCATTTAGCCAGGCGCTTGGATTTTTTTGCCCAGATCCCCCAGATCTTCAAATCGAATTCAGCAAGAGACTCTAAAATACTTTCTCTTTCCGGGGTAAGCGTCCCAACAAAGGCCACATCACTGCCATATGTCCGGATATCCGCAATAGATAAATCCAGGTGTTTATGGATAGCGGGATCACAAGCCAAAGGTAAAGTACTGACGCGCCTGAAATTTACGTTAATCTGTTTCAGGACCTCCTCATCATCCACTATAAAAAGATAGTCGTAAACAGGCAGGACCGAAAAGATCAATTCCTGCCTAGCTTCGGAAAGCAGCGTATCATGGAACCAATTGGCTGAAGTTATCCCCAAATCATGCTTTAACCGCAAGATAGTTTCAGAAGAAATATTTTCTCCACAGAGGACAAGCAACAGGTCCGGTTTAAAAGAAGCGGCCTTCCCATACAATAAGGTGTTGATCTTCTTATCTGTTGATGCTTTTATAGCCGGCTGCTCGTAAGGAGAAGGCAAACGCGGAAAAAACGGCCTGATCATGTTCTTCAATGTTTTCACCGGCCAGTTTTCCGCATAAGGGTGCCGCCTGAAATCAAAGACGCTGACTTCATTACCCAGTTCTTCTAATGCCTTTTTACAATGGCTTGCGACCACACCCAGTACTGTTTTATCCTGCGGGGCCGCCAACAGTATTTTCATTTTACTCTCAAGTCCTTGGCTATCCTCGCCGGTACACCCAACGCCAATGAATAAGCGGGTATGTCTTTGGTCACTACCGCACCCGCCCCAATAACCGCGTGCGTACCAATAGTTACACCGTCTAATATTACCGCGCGCGCGCCTATCCAGACGTTATCCTCGATCTTTATCCCCTTACCTTCCATATCGATGCTGAAATCGGGAGAACCTAATTTCTCGTATTTGTGTTCCGAGGCAACCATGACAGTATGCGCGGCAATATGCACATCGTTACCGATGGTGATCCCCCCATAGCCATATAAAACACAATAATCATGGATAGAAACATATTTACCCAGCCTAATAGACCCGCCATCTGACTTTAATAGAGCATACGGAGACAACGTGGTAAAATCCCCTATTTCAACCGAGGCATCTTTACCATTGGCCAAAACGCGGGAGTGCCTTTCCAAAACTACTCCCTTCCCCAGGGTTATCCCCTGCGGATAAACAAGTTCTGCCAAGGGAGAAACATACGTATCTTCTCCGAAGGAACGCAACCGGCGGAAAACGCAAAATAATTTTTTACCGAATAATTTTAATAAATTCTTCTTCATAAGGATGGCTCCTTTGTGGTTAAAACAGCCCGCTTAGATACTGCCCAATCTTTACTCTTGCAATATTATCCAAACCCCACCTCCAGACAGAATAAGAATACAAAAGAAAGGCAATAAAAAACCCGCAAATATTGGCTAACGAGAAAAAAGGCATATTCATGGCTTTCAGGAAATAAAACAATAAACCGCACACTAAAGTAGGTATCGCCGCCTGATACATCAGTTCCCGGTACCAGGAAAAAATATTCACACCCAAGAGGTCGCAGGTTGCCTTATGTAAAAGAAGTGTATCGAAGAAAACCCTGAGGAACCAGGCGAAGGCCGCACCTAATCCGCCGAATTTCTTGATCAGAAAAAATCCTACGGGAATATAAATTATCGTTTCAACAGTATGGAATATGGCGGGTATGTGGGGCTTACCCTTCCCTTGCAGGGCGTTCAGAGAAGGTGCTGCCAGGGCGTTGACCAAACCGGCCAATGAAAGCACTACCAGGATCGACGCGGAATTACGGATAAAAGATTCTCCTACCCACCAAGCAAGAAATGGTTTTGCGAATATGGTAAAAAATAAAACGAAAAACAGATAAAGAAAAAAAATGTAAAGAACGCTCCTTAAATGCAGTTCCTTATTCATCCGCTCTTCGCTTGAACCGTCTAAAGAACTGAAAACCGGTAGGAGCACAGAAGAAAAAGCAGAACGGATGACGGTAAGCCTATCCATCAGGCCGAAAGGAATGGCATAATAAGTAAGCGCGGCCAAAGAACGCAGCGATGTAAGGAATATCTTCTCGATGTTTATTAATATAGGCGCAGTAACACCCGATATTGTCACGAACCCGCCGAACTTAAATAAAGTAACCAGACTCGCTCTATCCCATACCGGCCTGCTTAAGAAAGGTAAGAGCCTGACGGTCGCTATCCAATAGATATAAATACCCCAGGCCTGGACAGCTACGTTGGAGATGATCACCTCCCTTAAGGAATAACCCAATTTAAGGAGTCCTGCGGCTAAAATCAATTGCGCTACCCCCAAAAAAATCCCCACGCGGTTCAGTATGTCGAACCTTCCGACTGCCTGGATCACGCCGCTCATTACCCCCAGGAGCATAGAAAGCAGGAATCCCAAAGAGCCGATCCTGACGGCATCGATCGCCGTAGCGGTAAGATCCGGCTGTATCTTAAGTATTTTTTCTACGATCGGGGCAGCTGAAAAAGCAATAATCGCAGTCCCTAAAATACCCATAAAAAAATAGGTAAAAAAACAGGACCAGAATAATCTTCTTATTTTCTCATTATCCGCCTTGGCTATGCTCTCGGAGACATATTTCACCATCGCTGTCCCCAGGCCAAACTGCAGGAAAGAAAAATAACCGATAATTATCCCAATAAGAGAGTAAATTCCGTAGAGGTTGACATTCAAGCGGTGGACGATGAAAGGCGTGACGCATAAAGCCGCGATCAATAAAACGATCTGGCCGAAGAAATTCCAGGCAACATTAGTAATAATCTTTAAAGACAGGCCGTATCCGGCCTTTGTCTCTTTATTCATATCTAAATATTCCCATAACCTATCTTTACCTAACTTTCCGGAAGCCTGGCCTGCGACAAAAATACAATTATAGCGGTCAAGAACCAGAATGGCTCCATGATCTGCACGATAATAAAGGTTTCTGCGGTAATCGCCTGGACGAGCAGCCCGACAAGCGCGCAAATAAAACCTATGCTTAAACCAGAAATAAAGTTATTGTTTTGATTTCTTTGATAAACCTGCCAGCTTACTTTAAAGACCATCGCTATGAGCCAGGCGAACACCACCAGACCCGCCAGGCCGACTTCCCTCAAGATCCTGGCGTATTGATTATCGATAATTGTTCCCGCGGGTATACCCTGGCCCAATAAAGGGTGGTCCTTCCATTTTATCACGGCCTGCTGCCAGGTTTCGATACGCGCAGTAGCAGATTGGTCAAAGGTAATATCCTTTCCCAACACACTGTAAGTCTTTCCACCGACGAACGTCGATTTTACCCTTTCGTTCACTTCCTTAGGAATTATACGCGCAGAAAAGATAAGAAACACGGCGATTCCCAGGACCAGGTACAACCTTGACTTTTTATTTATGATCATAAAGGCAGCGGCCATAATAAAAAATCCCAGCCATGCACCGCGGGATAAACTATACAAAAAAGGCACGAACATCAAACCTAAAAATGACAAAAGGAGGATCTGCTTTTTACGGGAAGTAGCATAAAATAACAGCCCCAAAACCAATCCCATTATAAAAAGCAGGTATCCTGCCAAAGTATTTGCCTCACCTCCCACTCCTTTAAAAGGCACTGACACCCTTACGCCGGTTCCTATCTGTGTCCAGGCATAGACACTGACGATCGCCGCAACCAAAAACACCAAGAACATAAACGTTTTTACCTGCTTCATATCCCGCAGGTTACTCACTACCATAAAAAAGAGTATGAAATATTCAATGTACTTTAACAGATAAAAAATACCGTGCCTCAAATTAATGTCCTGGCGCATGGCCCCAAGCAAGGTAGCGACTATGCTTATGCCGATATAAATAAGGATCGGTTTATTCAGTAAGTTATTCTTTAACAAGGCCAGTTCTTTATATACTGCTATCTTAGCGAGCCAACCGAAGAATATTACGATCAAGAATATGTCGTCCAGCCTTAATACTACGGCCCTGCCCGGTATGTCGCCCCCGGTCTTAAATTGCGGAGAAAGAAGCATGGAAAATATGAGAATGATAATGGCCAGGTCCGTCTTTACCAAAGAAATACAGAATAAAACTACTGCCAAGAGGATTAATAATAACGCTTCCTGCTTCAAGGAAGAAGCATTGCATCCGCTTAGAAAAAGAAGTGAAAGAATGAAGGAAAATAAGATCGGCCGGTTATACTCTGGAATTATTTTCATTTCATGCGCCTGTAGATGCTTACTACATAAAAAATAAGGGCCATCGCCAGCAATAGCATTACCGCCAGGGCATTCATCTTTTTATAATAAGAAGAAAAAAAGGACAACGTGCAGAATAATATGATGACCGCAGCCAAGAGGCCTAAAAAGATATTATAACCCTTTCTTGAGGTCAAAATGAATCTTGCCGCGAAATAAAATAAAAATAAAAGAATGGCCAGGATAAGATATTGCATTTTTAAAATAAGTAAAATTAAAGGGGCTATTTTCTTTTAGCCCCTTTCGCTCTCTGACACGCTTTAAGTAAATCTAACTCTTTTTTTTAGAAAATAGCCTTCTCTCAACTTTTCTTTTTTTCTTTTTCTGACTCATCAGTATAATACTTTTTGTATTGATAATAATAAGGGTATCCCGACAGCGAACCGGTACTTGAGCGGATATGGTTTAAAACTACCCCCAAGACCTTGGCACCGGTTGATTCGATCTGCACCTTGGCCCTTAAGAGCGCTTCCCTGGCGGTCCTACCGGCTTCATAAACGATGATCACGCCGTCGACCCTGGGCGCGAGCAACGCGGCGTCCGTCACGGGAAGGACCGGCGGAGAATCAAAAAGAATAAAATCGAATCTTTGCTTAAGTTCACTGATCAAATTGTCTGTTTCCTTGGATTCAAGGAGTTCCGCCGGATTGGTAGGTATACGGCCCGAAGGAAGGATCCAGATATTATCCATGCCCGGCGTATGCATCACCTTATCCAGCCCACTATCTCCCAACATAATATCCGATATATTTAAAAGAGCATCGTCTAATTTAGCCGCCTTGGTTACTACCTCGGCAAAACCTAGTTCCTGTTTTAGGCCAAATGTCCGGTTGATCGCCGGACGCCGTAAATCGGTAGAGACCAAAAGTGTTTTAGCGCCCGTCTGGGCTATAACCAAACCTAAATTCACCAAGACAGTGGTTTTCCCTTCCTGCGGGCCGGTAGAAGTAATTAGGATGGTCTTGCGGCCGGCGCCAAGCCTAATATTGGTCCTGATAGTGCGGTATGATTCCGCCACTACCGACTTTGGCTCGTAATGCGCTATCAAACGTACATAATATTCATCCCTGGTCGTTTTCTTATGGGGGAACAGATAAATAAGTATCTTATTAAGGATATTTTTTTCTCTGGCCTCTATTTCTTTCGGCTCGCCTTTTATGGAGGGGATAACGCCTAAAACAGTCAACTTAGTAACCGATTCTACGTCTTCTATGGTTCCGATGGAAGTATCCAGGCTTTCGGAAACAAAGGCAATGATGAAGCCTAGGACAAGACCTAATAACCCGCCTAAGAGAATCGCCTGTACTTTATTTTGATTTACCGCTCCGGAAGGCATAAATGCCGGATCAACCAGAGAAACATCGCCGATTTTTTCAGCCTCGCTGATACGTGCCTCTTCAAGTTTTTCTTTAAGCAAGGTGTAAAGTTTACGATTGACCTCCACCTCGCGGTTCAGGCGCGCATATTCCAGCTCCTTTCCTGAAAAACCTTTAAGCTGGGCCTCCAGGTCTTTTATCTGATCCTTGATCTGCCTTATCTGCGGATGCTTTTCGGTATACCTCTGGGAAAGAGTAACCAGTTCGAATTCCAGATCCGTTAATTTTTTCTCTATCGGCGTGCTTAAGCGGATGTCCTTGACGTCATTGCCGAACTGCCTTAAGCTCTCTTCTGTATCCTTTAACCGTGTATCTAGTATCGCCAGCTGGTCCTCGATGAATTGGCGCGTAGTGCGCGCCTGTTGGTTCTTTTCCAGTAGATTTTCTTCTATATAGACCTCGGCGACCGTATTAGCCAGGTCCATTGCCTTTTTCGGCTCGCCGGACGTGGCAGTAATTTCTATGATATTGGTATTACCGATCTTCTTGGTAGAAATATTACCCTGTAACTCGCTTACCGCAGTGTCGACTTTCGTAAAAGGCGCGTTTACATCTATCATGCCCAATTTTAAAGCCACCTTTTTCATTACCGGAAAACTGGTGATCAGGCGGGTATGTGATTCCATTACGTCGGCGGGAGAATAAACTATCCACTCTGTAAGCAATCCGGCAACGGTTTTACGCTCCTCTATCTTGATCGTTGCCTTAGCTTCATAAACAGGGGTTGTGCTGGAAAAATAAACCCAGCTTAAAATCAAAACGATGAGAACGGTGATACTAATGGAAAGTTTTCTCTTGCGGACGATACGTAGATAATCGTTTATATTTAATTCGTATTGTGGCATATTTTAAAAATTAAATTACCAGCGCGTAGTCCTTATAGTCGCCGCATTCTGGGCCTGGCCAGCTATAGGAGCGATGAGTTCCGTGACAAAATAATTTACGTTAGCAATGAATTTTCTTGGAACGTAAATAATATCTTCTTCTTCCAGGGCTATGTTCTGGGCCGGATCCGCCCTTTCAATGGCGCGGGTAAGATTCAACCTCATACCTTTTGCTTTTCCATTTTCCCTTCTTACCAGGATAACGCTGGATAGAACCGCATCGTGGGTGAACCCATTAGCCAGGGCGATCGCCTCTAATACGGTTTTACCTCCTGAAACATAATAAACGCTGGGCCAGGTGACTTCGCCCAAGACGATGATTTTTCTACCGCCTGTTTTTTTGACGGAAACAGAAACTTCCGGATACCTGATGTATTCTTCTAATTTTTTAGTGATTTCCTGATCGAATTGAGAAAGGGTGAGACCTGCTGCGGGAACATCTCCTACCAGAGGGAAAGAAACCATGCCGTCGGGCCGCACTATTACATCCAGATTTAATTTATCTTCCTGCCAGACGGAAATAGCCAGGATGTCCCCGACGCTGATGGTATATTGATATGGCGCAGCGGCTTGCCCGCGGGTAGTGCCTGTTGCTATCTGCTGAGTGGCTTGTTCCTGCGCGGCTACTTTTTCCAGATATTCCGGCTTATCCGTGCCTTGAGGATAAGCACTAAGCGCCTTCTGGAATTCCTGTTGCGCAGCCTGGTAATCGCCCTGCTGATAATAATCTCTGCCCCTAAAATAATGCTGCCGCGAAGTATCCGCCGTGTCCGCCGCAGTATCCTGCCCATAGGCAAAAGCAACGGGGATCAAAACAAATAAAGCTAAAAAGGCAGCTTTTAAAAAATTATTTTTGCGCATCGCCGGATTTGGCTCCTTCAGGGCTGATCGGACCCAACATTACTTCAACTTTACCCTTTAACTCCTGCGCCTTTTGCTTATCGGTTTCTCTCTGCGCCTTAGCCTCGCTCAAAAGGGCAGAAATCCTTTCATTTTCCTGTTTTAACATACCTACAGTATTGCCTGCTTCTTTCAGCTCTTTTTTGAGCAAATCTTTTTCTATTTCTACGTCATTTAACTGCATCTTTAAGGCTTTATTTTGCCTTGAAGCCACACCAAGCCTTAAAGACTGGTAAGCAGAAAATATAATCAACAATATTAAAAGAAATAGGATGATTTTTAGCTTGTGTGCTTGCATTTTCACCTTATATAACTGCTTATAAAACAAATACTTATAAAATTATCATATAACAAAAGTGCTTAAAGTCAATAGTTTTTTAGAGAACCTTGGGCCAATTTTCTTGTGAAAAAAATATTTTATGGTAAACTAAAAATACGGATATAATTACGATTTATGCCTAATATCATAGAAGCTATCAACGTAAGTAAAAACTTTATTTCTCCCAGCCTGCCCTGGCAGAAAAGGAACTTTACCCCTGCCCTCTCTAATATCAATCTTAAAGTACCCGCGTCCGCTTCTCTGGCCCTCCTGGGCCCTAACGGCGCAGGAAAGACTACATTACTGAAGATAATCGCGACCCTCATACTGCCTGACAAGGGAAAAATTTCTGTCGATGGGAATACGCTCGGTGAAAATGATGAAAAAATAAAATCTCTCGTTGGGCTGACTATCCCCGAGGAAAGAAGTTTCTACTGGAGGCTTACCGGAAAGCAGAACCTGGAATTCTTTGCCGCGCTTTACGGCCTGAATAAAAAGGAATGCAAAACGCGGCTCGAACAATTATTTAAACTATTTGGGGTTGATTACGAAAACCGGCGCTTTGACGGATATTCTTCCGGTATGAAAAGAAAATTCAGCCTGATAAGAACGCTGCTGCATGAGCCCAAGATACTCCTGCTGGATGAGCCGATGAAAAGCCTGGATTACAACTCTGCCTGCGAATTAGAACAACTCATCAGGAAAGAGTCCAGCAGCGGCCGGACGGTAATCCTGGCTACCCATAATATGCAGGAAGCAGAAAATCTATGCAATACCTTCGCGATCCTGCATAAAGGAAGTATCTACGGCTACGGCTCTCTGGATGAATTAAGAAATAAGATCGATTCCCCGTCGGCGAGTTTAACCGAGATCTATTTAAAACTGACCGAAAATGCTTAAAATATTCGCCTTGATAAAAAAAGACTTCCTGAATGAGATAAGCTATAAATTTTCCTTCTTTTTCAATATCTTCGGCGTGATCGTATCCCTGCTTACTTATTTTTTTATCGATAAACTCTTCGGCAGCGCAGTAACCAGCGGGTTGGAAGAATTCGGAGTAAATTATTTTGCTTATGTTCTTTTAAGCATGGCCTTTTTTAGCTACATCGGAGTAGGTATTGGTTCTTTTTCATCACGCATCCAGAGCGAACAGATGCAGGGGACACTTGAATCCCTGCTCATTACGCCCACAAAAACATACATCATACTTTTAAGCATGGGCCTGTGGAACCTTATCTTCGCCACCTTAGATGTACTTATATACGTAGCGGCGGGGATATTCTTGTTTAAAATAGATTTTTCCCAGATAAATATCCTCGCTACGTTTGTTGTCCTCGTCCTGACTATTGCCTCTTTTAGCAGCCTGGGCGTACTTTCTGCAAGCTTTATTATCGTCTTTAAAAGGGGAAATCCGGTCGGGTGGATAATCAATAATCTGGAAGGCCTATTAGGAGGAGTTTATTTTCCTGTTTCGGTTATGCCGGGATTTCTGCAATTTCTGGCAAAGTTTCTTCCCATCACTTACGCGGTACGGGCAATGCAATTAGCGGTATATAAAGGATATACCCTGGCACAGATCAAGAACGAATGCCTGTTCCTGCTCTTTTTTTCCATCCTGCTTATGCCCTTAAGTATTTATTCTTTTAAATATGCCCTGAATAGGGCGCGTAAAGACGGGAGCCTCGCACAAT
Source organism: Candidatus Omnitrophota bacterium (assembly GCA_028717645.1). Classification (GTDB taxonomy): domain Bacteria; phylum Omnitrophota; class Gorgyraeia; order Gygaellales; family JAMWDD01; genus JAQUNK01. The sequence goes on along the minus strand of JAQUNK010000008.1, from coordinate 4,316 downwards.
ATTAACGGGAAGGCTTGCCTAAAATAGCATAGCGCGCCGAAGAAGAATCATTGCCTATCTCTTTAACTATGAATCCGGCCTTTTCTGCTTCAGCCACGGGCTCTTGTTCGTCAGAAAAATAATGCAGGAAGTGCAACGCCGATGAAAAATCATCACCCGTGGTATATCCGGTATTTCCTTTAAATAATTTCGCCGCGAATTTCCTCAATTTCAATAAATGTTCTTTTCTTTCTGTTTCCAGTAAAAAATGTATTGCTGCCAGGCCGCCTTCATTTAAATAATTCTTTATCCTTAAAAGTTCTTCGATCCTTAGATTATCACCGGGGATGGCGCTATACATACAGCAGGAAAGTAAGCAATAATCGAATTTCTCACCGGATAATTCCAGCTCCATAAAGTCGGCGATCCTGAAGTCTATCTCCACCTTTTCTTTTGCGGCGTTCGCCCTGGCCAGGTCAATCATTTCTTTCAAAGAATCTACGCCTACCACCCTAAAACCCATTTTTGCCAGGGCTATCGCCTCTCGCCCTGCTCCACAAGCCAGGATCAGTACTGAGCGGCCGGGGGCACTAAATTTAGTGAAAAAATCTTTTTCCCAGGGCAGTAATCCCTCACCAAGCGTATCGCTGTTCCCGAAAGAAAGAAAATTCCTTTTATAAGATGCCTTGCCGTATTCAAGCATCTCACCAGGCGTCATGATCATGACCAGGAACAGATCTATCAACCTGATGATGCGGCGGATAAAACGCGAAAAAGCCAAAAATAGCGCATTGACGAATAAAGGGATCCTGACGGCTAAGCGCATTCTTTCGCTAATCCTTTTTCTAAGAGATGTTCTAAAAAATTCAGGACATCGTCCTTGATACTCTCTTTTTCACCCTCAAATTCTTCGCTTATAGTATCAACGATCTCCGAACAAGGCCTTTTTCCATCCAATAATTCCCAGATGCGCGACCCCACTGTATTCAGAGGATAGATCAAGCTATCCTTAGAGTCAACTACCAGTGCCTCTTCGTCAATGATCCTCCAGGCAATATCATCATTTCTTTTGATAAAACTATTTAGTAAGTCCATCTATATACCTCCATACGGATGGTTGAGGCTTAAAATAAAGTTCATAACACGGTAGGCTACCGGTAAATTTAGAAAAAGTATTGAATAAATGATCAGCTATCCCCGGGTCAACCGCAGGTATCATGGCGCTACAAAATAATTGCCTTACCGCGTCACGGGGTTTAAGGAGAACGTGCCTAAACCGGTCGTCCTTTTTTAAAAGGAAAACTGCTTTTATCTTTCCTCCGGTATTTTTCTTCACCATCCCGTAGTCGCCGGAAAAAGGAGTAGCGTACGCATGATAAGAGCCGTTAGATCTGACAATCGCCGTGGTCTCATCGGTCAGGATGATCTTATTGTCTTCGGACAGCCTGGCCATTGTCGTTTTGCCGCTTCCCGAAGGCCCGAAAAAAACATATGAAAAATTATCTTTTAGGACCGCACTGGCATGAAGCAAGAAACCGCCCTCCTTTATCAGGAGCATTGAACATAAGGCCGTCATTACAGAAACAATGCCTATATCTTCGCTCCCGGAAATGACCGCTTTGCGGTTATTGAAATCCATATCGATATCAAAAAATCTTGTCTGGCTCAGGAAACGATTATTTTGCCGAAGCGAAGGAGGCGCCAATGATGTACCCCGCTTCTTTTTCCAACCTTTCTCTAAATGAAGAGAAACCTCTAAATCTGCCTTTGCATTCGAAACAAAGGTCTGATAATTTTTTTCAAGCCAGAGTATCGGCCTGCGGTTCTCGGAAGAGATCCGAAAAATATTTTTCGCTATTTTAAGCTTTATGTTCGGGTTCATGTTTTATTGTCAAACTTCTTAGATAAAAAAATGGGGAAACAACTAAAGGCAAGAGGCAACTAAAAAATAGCCCCGTCCATCTGCAGACCGAACCATCTATCTTAAGATCCAAATTACCTATTCTTAAGCCAACGACTTTCCCTACCAAGGCCTCCCGGCTGACCAAAGAATCAAAGTTAAAAACCATATCCCCCTTGGTCTTTAAGAATAAATTTTCGCGCCTCTTTACCTTAGTGAATACGCGGTGGCAGACAAACTCTCCTTCGTCTTTGAATACAATTATATCGCCCCGCCTGACCTCATAGAGAGAACACAAAACAACCTTGGCCTTTGACCCACAGGACAATATGGGCGCCATGCTTCTACCGGTAATATTTATCCAGAAACAACTATCCTTACGAAAGTTTTCCCCCATTGATAATCTGTGATGCTCAAGATAAAAATGATTTATTATGAAGTTGCACTAGTGCGCGAACCCTTTCCACGGCTAGTCCTGTTCGTATTGCTACAGGTTCCAGGGGTAGCGCGGCAACAGGTAGTTGCCCCGACCTCTAACATACTTACCGCCTTAAGTTCTGGCTTCTCGTATGACTTTTTGCTCTTTTTCATAACACACCTCCCTTTTTTGATGATACCTCACAAGCTATTTTTGAAATAGAACGCAAAGTATTATAGCACTTCTCCATATCCCTGGTTTCCAAATAAGCCAGGCCAATGCATTTTTTACAGAGCTTTAGATATCCACATTCCCTGCATTCTGGCAAGTCGCAGTAAATATTAAGCGAATTTAATCTATCGCGCAGCTGCGAAGGCGCATACCAAATATCTCGGAAAATTTTTTCTCTGATATTGCCCATGGGAACAAGCAACTGAATACAGGGATACACGTCACCGTAAGGAGAAATATAACAACCGATCGAACCCGTCCCGCACAATGGCCTTTCCAGCGGGTCATCTATGAATTCACTTCCTTCGCCTACTGAAGGAGAAAGGGTCTGAGAAAATAAATCATGGATTTTTTCATTGCTGATCTGGTGTTTTTGCGGAATCCTGGAGCCGTCATTTTTGGGAGAGATCTCTATGTTAAAATTATAATCATCCGCGCCTAATTTCCTGGAAAAATCGCGGATTTCAAGGGCCTGATGGAAGTTCTGCTCCATTATCGTCGTTTTAAGCACGACTCTCAAGTTATGTTTTTTAAGAAGCCTAACTGCGTTTAATAACCTGGCAAACGATCCGGGCATTTGCGTTATCGCCTCGTGGACCTCGGCAGTTACGCCGTAAATACTCATCTCAACCGAGCGCGGTAACAATCCTTTTACGCATTCGGCTATTTTTTCGTCTATCAGCGTCCCGTTGCTAAAGATAGTGAGGCAGAAATTTTTCTTTTTGGCATATTCGGCAATTTCAAAAAAATGCGGATGCAAGAAGATCTCGCCTCCCGAAAGAGTGAGATATAAAGAGCCGACGGCAGCCAATTCATCCAACAAGCGCTTTATTTCATCCAACGACAGTTCATCCTGACCATGCGAAAAATCTTGTGATAGCCCCTGGCAATAACAATGGATACAATTCAAATTACACTTATAGGTTAAATCCAAGTGCGCAAAAATAGGGATCTTACGGCTGTTCGCTTTCGCCATAATGTTATCGAAAATCCCTTGGGCCTTTAAATCTGGCATCTTGTTATCCTCGATCAGTTAATTATGCACTTGCCGCAGTGCCCTTAAAGCAAGGTGTGCGGGCCGGATAAAATAGTACAGATAGACCAGCGGTGAACTTATATTATAGTAAAGGCATAAAGATTCCCGCGAAGGAAAAACGTAGGAAAAGATAAGCCCGGGATCAAGCAGAATTTGCAAAGCGTAAGAAGAGCGCAGTCCGTCCCCATTCTCTAGGATACGGTTAAAAATCCTGTTTTTGAACGAAGGAACCGGCCCAATAGCCGATAAAAAATCATCGGGTATCCGAGTAGCAAATATTTTTTTGACCTTCGTAAAAACGTAAGCGCACGGGATCGACAAACGATAGCCCTTGATTTTTCCAGCTAGGATATCCCAATCAATTTTGTCCTGGTAACAACTGATAAGGCGGTGTATATCTTCTAACCATCTTTTTTCACAATTCAAGTGGTAGACGGCTGAATGATAGCAAAGATAAATCAAGTTCTCTTCCAGGGATAAGGTATAAGCCGTTTCTTTTTCTATGCTGATAGGGAATGGGTCATTCCAGATATCATTTTCTTTCGCATAGGCAATACCGGTATGCAACTCTACCGTAATAGCCACCTTTCCGTTCTTGACGTAAGTTGGAAAAGTTGTCCCTTTATCTAAAACGTAACCCGATGTCTGGATTATTTGCGATGCCCTGGAGAAATCTTTTTTCTTTATCAAAAGGTCTATATCCGCGATTTCGCGCCCTGCGATGTCCGGATATACCGATTCGATCAGGGCCA